>JBGPPR010000069.1:0-5818 GCA_041488675.1 Thermodesulfovibrionia bacterium | reverse complement strand
TCGGTGAAGCAGTGGGAAACCTTCAATCGGCCTTCGAAAACATCGCCCAGTACTACAAGTTCCAAATACAGTATAAAGGAGAGATAAGGAATGCCCTGACCTATCCTGTGTTCCTCATCTTTGCAAGCCTCATGACCCTTGTTTTCATATTCAGTTTTATCGTCCCAAGATTTTTCGGTATCTTTGGTACCGATACTCGTGCCCTTCCTCTGCCTGCCAAAGTCCTTTATACCGTGAGCGGATTATTGAGCTTTACTAATCTCTGCATTTTGATTGGCATTATGATAGCAATTTTTATTTTGAAAAAGTTTTATCCTTCAAAGGTGAGACTTCCTAACCTTTATCCCTACCTTTTAAACTTCCCTCTGATCGGGAGGCTCATATTGAATCTGGAACTCTCGAGGTTTTCATACTCTATGTATTCCATGCTTCAGAGCGGGATTGAGTTTATCAAGGCCCTGAAGCTCTCTGCCGCTCTCATCCAGAACCATCGCATTAGAAGTCCCATAGAGTCTCTTGTTGAACAGATAAAAGGAGGCAAGAAGATCGCTGATGTTTTTTCACAGGTACACTTTTTGCCGGAAATTGTCCCCAATATGCTGAGAGTGGGCGAAGGAGGCGGGAATCTTAAAGAGATATTCTTTGAGCTCTATCAGGTATTTGACGAGAGGTTTAAGAACAGCACAAAGAGGGCACTTATCTTGATTGAGCCTACCATCATCGTCATCATGGGGCTTATCGTAGGATTCATCGTCATCTCATTGATGCTTACCGTAATGAGTGTGGGAAGAATAAAATTATAAAGTTGGTCTTTGGGTTAAGGTGAGGAGGCCGGTTTCGTTTGAAGTTAAAAGGTTGCGGTTTCTAAATATATTAAAGACACTCGTTCATCGGTGAAGAGGCTTGTATAGAAGCCCGAAGCTTGAAATAAAAAGCTCGACTATCCAGAACCTACAATCCAGCATCGATACGAGATTCGACAACGATAAACGTTAATTCCCTTAAATGATTTTAATTTTATATACTTAAAACATAACCCTTTAACGAAACGGACATCATTACCTTTACCGATAAACCAAAAACTTTCTATGACAGAGATGGGTAGAAAAGGGTTCACATTGATAGAGATCCTAATCGTGGTATCGATCATAGGCCTCATGTTCTCCGTAACCCTGCCGGTCTCATACAATATGTATAACAGTTACAAGGCCTCTCTTAAGGCCGAGGAGGTGATGATCTTCATTTCCAGTCTCAAAAGGGAATCCTTCCTTTACAGTGAGGCAAAGTTATTATCGTCGAAGGATGGTGTGATGACGGTCGACAACAAAGAAAAAGTCTTTCCTGATACCTTTATTCAGATCGATCAACCCATCGAATTCTATAAAAACGGGACGACCTCTGGTGGCACCTTAAATATAAAGGTAGGGGATCAGGCCTACACCTTAGATGTGCATACACCTTTTGGGGACATTACTTTTGAGAGAAAAGGCACATAGATAATAAAATTCCAAATGTCAAAATCCAAATTCCAAATGAAGACTTGATACCCCCCCTCAAGGGGAGAGGGTTAGAGTGGGGGTGAGATCTTTAATAAGGGACAATGTAGCAATAAAAAATCGATGTGTATGAAAAATCGCAAACAAGGATTCATCGTTCTCGATGTTCTGATAGCTGCGTTGATCCTTACATCGAGTATTGCTGCTACCATGTATCTCTTCAGGATGGGGTTTGACTACCTGGAGAGAGCCAATCAATCCAATGTGCTATCATCAAAGCTCACCCAGGCAGCAGGCCTTATCAGAACGGTCGATTTTCAAAAGGATTCAGGCGAAGAGGATCTCGGAGAGGACGTCACATTAAAGTGGAAATCACAATTATTGGTCTCCTCCAAACCGATCAAGGGGGAAGGTGAAATGACTATTCAATCCATCCATGAGCTTCTCCTCTACCGCGTGGATTTCAGTCTTCAATATAAAGGAAACATCCGGGAGTATCATATTAATGTTTTCAGGTATAAACCATTATTTTCACCAGAAGGGGGACCGATTTAAGGGTTACACCCTCATTGAGGTGCTTGTCGCCATGGCCATCTTCAGTTCCATGATGATGCTTGCCGGTACGGCGCTCAATCAGGGCCTCAAGCAGTA
Organism: Thermodesulfovibrionia bacterium; assembly: GCA_041488675.1. GTDB lineage: Bacteria > Nitrospirota > Thermodesulfovibrionia > Thermodesulfovibrionales > SM23-35 > DASPRG01. Next base: position 3,671 of record JBGPPR010000069.1, on the reverse strand, counting down.
TCATGGCCTGGCTGAGAAGGGATTAGGCTTCTGGGACGATGCAAAGAAGATCTGGATAGATAAGAGCTTCAACTCCATAACCGATTACTATGTCCACACAAGGAGCGATGGGTGGTTTCCTTACTTCAGGGGTAGCCAGGAAGGGATCTCTTATGTATCCCTTGCGCCTCTTACCGGAGAGCTTCCAGCAGTGGTCTGGATACGAAACGAGGCTGAAGAAAACGGGATGCGTTCCCTGGTATATTATGAGCTTCCAGTCTACACAAAATCCTATGAGGATATAGAAAGGGATTATATTTTCGCCGATTATAAGAAAGGCAAATCGCTAAAGCTATTGGAGGGGGTGGAGAGCATAGAATTCAGTTTTTATGGTTATGATATCCGAGATAGAAAATATGGATGGTACAAGAATTTTGATGGCAACAGGATGAAGCTGCTTCCATCATCAATCATTATTTCCTATAATCATAACGGTAAAAAGGATAAGCTTGTCTTTGGTCTAAATGTAAACTCCTTGTTAAAGATGAATTATAATGAGATTTATCCCACGCAATAATGGCTCAGCAACCATGCTGACGATGTTGATGGCCGCAGTGATTGTTACTGTGGGCGTAGGATTCAACTGGCTGGTCAAGGAACATATGAAGTCCTCTGAGAGCTTAAGGAATAAGGCAGAGGCAATATTAAAGGCCAGGTCGGCTTATGATACCCTCCTCTACCTTATTATAAATGGCAGGGTGTTACAAACGGAAATCGTACCCCTTGCCAGCAATGAAATTACAGAATTGAAGACCCTCCCGCTAAATGGGCAGAAAGTTCCGTTATCAGACGACCTTTATGTTCAGGCGCAGGATAGCAATGGCATGCTATCTCTCGTAAGCCTGAATTCGGCTGCAATGGAGAGATTGATAAAGAAAGTAGGAGGCTTGGACAATGCTTCAGGCATCATAAACAGTTATCTGGACTGGATCGATACTGATAACTTTGTCAGGCTAAACGGGGCAGAGGAGTTTTATTACAAAGGCCAGGGGCTACCCTATACCCCCAGGAACTACGCCATACAATATAAAGATGAGTTTGAATTAATTAAAGGGATGGACAAGGAATTATATGGTAAAGTAGAGCCATATTTGACCATGCTCCCTTCTACTGGTTTTAATCCAAACACGGCCAGTGATGAAGTCCTTATGGCTTACCTGGATATAAATGAAGAGTCTCTGAAGGTGCTGAGGGAATATATGTCAAAAATGCCTCTCAGATCAGATATGGAGCTGTTTGCCTTAACCGGACGGAGGATAGCCAGCAAGGAAGAGGGAATCTACTTCTTTCCATCCTATTTCATTGAGATAACAGTGAGCGTTGGCAAGCCAAGGAATATGTATACGATCAGAGCCGGTTTGGATATACGCCAGAACGTGCGCTCCCCATACGGCGTTCTGTACTGGAAAGAGGAATAAACCGATGATGGCGATGGTGGTGGGTTACTGGCACAAGGATGGCATTGAGATTTATCGATATGTGGATGAGAAGCCAGTAAAATACGCTTCGGGCAGCCTTGATAAAATCAAACCGGTCAAGGGAATGTTTGGCAAGAAAGTAATAATCGTTAGCAGAGAGCTTATTCTTCATACAAGAAAGAGGTATCCTCCAGCTCCAAAAGAAAAGCTGATCAAAGCTATTGGCTTAGAGATAGGTGATATCTTTCCACTTTCAAAGCCGGCATTCCATTTTAGGGTTTACGAGTCAACCCATGCACATACCATGCTCGATATATGGGCATGGGAGAGCGAACCATATGGACGGCTGAAAGAGGTTTTTCCGTTCAACTACGTAGTCCCAGAGGATCTTGTCTATTCCTCCGATGTTCCCGAGGTGAAGGTATTTCAATATAGAGGTATGACCAATATTCTTGCCCACTCTGGTGGTCGATTTCTGGGTGGTGCCTCATATCCCGATAGCGGAATTGACGAGAACAATATGGAGAGGTTTCTCTCCGGACTTGGCCGATGGAGATCAGATATCAAGCAGATAAAGGTATATGGATCAGTGCCATTTCGATTTAAGGATGTTGGGGAGTCAAAGATATTGAGGGTGGCGGCCGGGGACTATCCCCCGTGTATGGATGGTCTGGCTGCTCTCCACATGAAGGAGTTTAAAGTTAAGGGAGATGCTCGTCTTTCGTCAAGGATAGACTTAATCTGTAGGATCTCAATCTATCTTATCCTGGGCTATGGACTCATGCTCTACCTTACCGTAAGAAATTATGACCACGCCGCAGGTGAGATAAGGCAGAAGATAGATGCAACAGACGCAAAGATTTCCCATAGGGAAATCGGACAGAGAATCGAGGATTATTCAGATATCATAAAAGAAGTAAACAACAAGCTTTCCACAAAGCGCTCACCCCTTAAGGTGATGGATATACTCGCTAAGAGTCTTCCTGTAGGGACTTTTATCACCAGAGTGGTATTGAATGAGAACAACCTGGAGGTTTACGTATCCTCAAAAGACCCTCTTTCAGTGGTCAAGGCGCTTGGAGGCGCTGAAGGGATAAAGACAGTCCGACTAAAGGGAGCGCCCGGAAAGGACGCCGCTACCGGTTCGTATAACTTTAATGTTACCGTAGAGCTTTCGAGGTAAATTCGGTTGGCAGATAATTTTAAACCAAAAAATATAGATATAAAGAAGATTGGGATCTATCTCATTATCATCCTTGCCCTTATCAGATTTTTGATATATCCTCTTCATGCTTCTCTTCAGAAAAAGAGGGTTCTCCTCGGCGAATGGTATGAAAGTTACCGGCTCAAGTCTCAAGTCCAGGAAAGACAGAAAAGGGATCAGGGGGAGAAGACCCTTCTCGGTAAGGACGCCCTCCTTCCTTACCTTTACGATAAGGGAATCCTCTATTCAAATATACAATCTGAAATCATTGAGCAGATCATAAACATTGCTGAGAAAAAGGGCTTGACTGTTCTCAACTTCGAGATGTTGGAACCTGGGGTTGGAAAAGGAGTAAGCGAGGTGCCCATCCTGGTCAGACTGAAAGGGCCGCCAGGTCCATTTATAGAAACGTTAGAGACCATAGAGAAGGGTGAAAAGGCGCTGAGCGTCAGGTCAATGGAAATCACCAAAAGTGGCCAGGACCAGGTCTTTTCCTTGACCCTATCTGCTTTCAGGTTGGAAAGATGATCAAGAGATATTTCATAGAAAACATTCATGACCCTAACGGGTCGCCAACAACCATGAAAATTGATTTATTAATTCGTAGGGGCGGCCCTCTGTGGCCGCCTTATTGAGGAGCCCCTGCCTACCGCAGGCAGGGATGATGGATCCGTCATGAAATATTTTTTAGACATTATATCTATTGTCCTGGTAACTACCATTGCGCTTTTAGCCACCCAGAAACCAGCGGTTGACTTGAAGCTGCGTCCTTCGAGTCCTTCTATAGGTGATAAAAGCCAGCTCCCCGATGTAAAAAAGGAGGAGAAGGAAAAGGTTCAGACGGGAATAATTAAGGAGGTTGCTACTTTAGGGTCCCTCAAAGAAAGGAATATATTCAGCCCTTATGGGAGCTACGTTATGTCAGGAGCAGTTTTGAAAGGGCCTCTGCCTGAGAATCCATATACGTTAATCGGAATTCTTTATGGTGAAGAAAAGAAGGCAGTCTTCAG
>JBGPPR010000068.1:0-5834 GCA_041488675.1 Thermodesulfovibrionia bacterium | reverse complement strand
ATAATTCCATCATTGACTCGCAATAACCTTTCAGGTGAAGAGCTGACTATCTGATAGTCTCCGAAATTTAGAAAGGCCGCAAACGGCGCGGGATTTATTGAACTCAATGTCCTGTAAATACTCCACCGATTTATTTCTCCGATATGTGATGAAACCCTCTGCGAAAGGTTTGCCTGAAAAATATCTCCAGCGGCTATATATTCCTTGGCTCTCTTGACGATATCCATGTACTTATCCTTCTTCATCTCATAATTAATTTCAACTTTATGTGCATGGCCTGGAGCTCGAAAATTAGAATTTGTTTTAAGACTCTTCGCTCTTCGCTCTATACTTTTCTTTGCTTTCTGTATGTGATATTCTGATTCCTCATATTTCTCAGACCAGTCCAAATTTTCTTTCCCGGCATTTCTTGCACCAGGACAAACAATTATCCAACATTTTTTATCATGATGATCAAAAGCAACAAGCTTATCTATCATGAGAAAATGTGCATCAGGTAAGTTGAGATCATCTGTGGCAAAACTTGGCAATTTCTCGATGTACTGAACGAAATCGTAGCTCAGGAAGCCGACAGCGCCACCCTGAAAAGGGGGCAGATGTTCAGAGGGTATTTGTCGATAAGAAGCAACAAGTTCTTTTAGTACGTACAATGGCTTGCCGGAAACTGCCACCTTTTCTTTCGAAGACTCAATTTCTATAAGTCCATCCTTTACTTTGAATATCGCGTAAGGATCAAATCCGATAAAGGAGTAACGGGCAATCTTCATCGGGCCCTTCATGCTTTCAAGAAGAAAGCTGTTCGGAGAAGCAAGTGATTCATATATTAAATGTGGAGGTGAATATGCTATTTCCTCATGTAGAGGCGGAGGCTTACCGTTCTTTACAAGTTCCAAAAAATCTCTTTTTGAATGAGTAATCATTTATATGAACTATATCCTGAGTAGACTTGTCATGGCAAGACAGCTCATCCTTTTTGCGAGGGACAAAGTCCCGAAGCAATCTCACTACGAGATTCCTCGCGGAGTTTATCCTGAGTAGTAAATGCAAGATTCTTCATTTCGTTCAGAATGACTAACGAAGGGCTCGGAATGACAAAGCAGTAAAGTTGTTTAGCGGACAGCACACTATAAAAATAGGTTGTTCCCCGGTTTGCATGGAATCCCCTTTGGAAAAGGGGGATAGAGGGTGATTTTAGGAACAAATATATTCATTTAGTTTACAAAATCTCCCCGTGCCCCTCTTTGCCAAAGAGTGGTATTTTGGGGTCAATGACGTCTTCCTGTTCCATATCGCAGGATGGGATAAACTCCGGCAGGTCTACGACTCCAGACCTTGGATGGCCCGATCAAGAGACTATGTCGCAATGTCATCCCGAACTTGTTTCGGGATCTCATATGTTCGTAACTATCCGAAACTACGAGATTCTGAATCAAGTTCAGAATGACAATCTGCATAGTGCAACAATTGCGACACAGCTCTCGACCGGAGAATCCAGAGATTTCCATCATTGGAACGGAGTCTGCTCTACTACTTACGCAGTCAATATCTCAAGGTTTATCAACTCAAGGGCTTTCAGCGGATCGGCGTGCTGGAGCACTCCCCGTCCTATGACAAGATAATCGGCGCCCTCCTTTATTGCCTCTTTTGGGGTCATCGTCCTCTTCTGGTCATCAGGAGGTGTCCATGAGGGTCTGATACCCGGGGTTACGATGAGGAACCCTTTTCCACAGAGATCTCTTATCATTGACGCTTCTTTGGCTGATGCAATGACACCATCAAGACCGGCTTTCTGGGCAAGAGATGCAAGGTGTTTGACGTGAGCCTTCAGGCTGCGCTGAATTCCGACTTCAGCCTTAAGAATTTCTTTGGAGATACTGGTAAGCACTGTGACACCAAGGATCTTCGGCACCTCCATATTTTCCCTCAGACACAGATCCATGACACTATCCTTGCATTTCTTCATCATCTCCAATCCGCCGGAGGTATGCACGTTAAACATATGAACGCCGAGTTTGGTCGCAATGATAGCTGCCTTGGAAACGGTATTCGGTATGTCATGAAACTTTAAATCAAGAAAAACCTTTTTACCCTTTTTATTGATCTCTTCGATTATCTTTGAGCCCGATGATATGAAGAGCTCGGGACCGACTTTGAAAATTCCAATATGCTCCTTAAATCTCTCCACAAGTTCACTCGCGCGATCATAATCAGGTACATCGAGAGCAAGTATCAATTTCTCACTTACAGACATTTCTCTTTATCACTCCATTTTTGCCAGGGTTATGTTCTTTTGTGCCTGGTACTTTCCTGCCTTGTCAGCATATGAAGTTTCACATACTTCTGATGCCTCCAAGAAGAGAATCTGCGCTATGCCTTCGTTTGCATATATCTTTGTTTGAACAGGCGCAGTGTTTGATATCTCTATCGTTACATACCCTTCCCATTCCGGCTCGAGGGGCGTCACATTTATGATAATGCCGCACCTTGCATATGTTGATTTGCCGAGGCATATCGCGATAGTCTCCCGTGGTATCCTGAAATATTCAACGGAGCGTCCCAGGACAAAGGAATTCGGAGGTATTATGCATACACTTCCTCCAAAATCGATAAAGCTTTCCTGAGCGGGCGCTTTGGGGTCAAGAATAGCATCACTTGTGCTTCTAAATATCTTGAATTCGTCGGCAATCCTCATATCATACCCGTAGGAGCTCAAACCGAAAGAGATAACGCCTCCCCTCACCTGTTTGTTACTGAAGGGCTCTATCATGCCCTTCTTGGCCATTTCCCTTATCCAGCGATCATTCTTAAGCATCTCTCCTCACGCATGTCTGGAATCTTCCAAAAAAAAGATTCTTACTTTTATTACATCCCATTTCAAACATCTGATATTGTCCCAAGATGAATTTTTAAATCCCCCTTGCCCCTTTTGACCCCTCTGTATCCCCCCCTTAGCAAGGGGGATACAGAGGGGCGAGGGGATTACTTAATTTTCATAAAATCCTTTAAGAGCCAAAGGCTTATGAAGAGCTGAGCAGTATTATATCAATTTTTTCTTCGCTGTTGTCGAGGTTTTATAAAAAATGAACACAGTCCAGAATGTTGCCTTGACTACAATCAAAATTTTCTGTTAACCTATTAAAATTTATTTCAGGAGATTTTATGCCGAAGAAGAAAATTACCGTAAAACCAAAACGTCGCGGGGAAAAAAAGGAAAAGGCAGCGAAAGAAAAAACACCAAAGGTTAAAACTGCCAAGACCAAAATTGTAGCGACCGAGACACCGAAGGTCAAGAAAGTAGCAAAGCAAAAACCATTAAGAACGTCAAAGCAAAAAATGGTAAAACAACTTACTCCCAGAGAAAGGAAATTACTTGAGATTAAGAAAACTCTCATGACCCAGAAAGATGCTCTCCTTGCGGAGGCGGAGGAAGCACTGAATGCACTTCCCGTACAGACTGTTTTTCCAGACCTCGGTGATCAAGCAACAGCGGAGACAGAGAGAAGCTTCATGCTGAGATTGAGAGGGAGAGAGAGAAGGCTACTGAAAAAAATTGAGAATGCCATCGAGAGGATTGAACAAGGTATTTTCGGTATTTGCGAAAAGTGTGCCAGCGAAATAGATATAAGAAGGCTCGAGGCAAGACCTGTTACCACTCTCTGTATCGAATGTAAGATACAACAGGAAGAGGAGGAAAAATTAACGGAGGGATAGCACCTCCGTTATATCCTTACATCATACTTATCCCTCAAGGCATCACCAAGCATATTGAAACATAAAGAAGTGATAGCTATCATCAAACCGGGGAAAAATACCATCCAGGGCGCTGAAGATATATAGGCTCTGTTCGCACTTATCATGGACCCCCATGTTGCCGTTGGAGGCTGAGCCCCTAACCCTAAGAAACTCAACGACGCCTCTGTTAATATATAACCTCCAAGTTTCAACCCCGTCATTACGAGAACCAATGGAATGCATTGGGGCATGACATGAACAAAAAGAATTCTTATCTGACTGCATCCGATAGCCCTTGATGATTCTATAAAAGCGGCATCTTTCACAGTAAGGACGTGTCCCCTGATGAGTCTGGCAAATGATGCCCATCCAACTGCTGCAATTGCAATCATCACAGTATAAATGCCGGGAGGGAACACAACGGAAATTCCTATTGCCAGGAGAAATGCCGGGAAAGAGAGCATTAAATCAATGAGAGCCATAAGAGCCGTGTCAATCCTGCCGCCAACGTAACCTGAAAAGACACCCACCATGAGGCCTACCCCAATCGATAAAAATCCAGCTATAAGAGCTACACTTATTGAAATTCTGCCACCGTGAAGCACCCTCGAAAGAATATCCCTGCCTTTATTGTCAGTGCCTAAAAGGTGCTGGTGGCCTGGAGGTTCCTTGATACTATCAAGGTTTATCATGTCAGGATCATAAGGACATATGAGAGGCGCGGCAAAACAGAGTAAGGAGATAAGAAACAATAAAGCTATGGAAACCTTACCTGCTTTTCTCATATAACCTGATTCTTGGATCGAGGTAATGATAGAGAACATCAACGAGGAGATTAATGAGAACAAGCATGACGGTACCGGCAATGATACATCCCATGATCACGGGATAATCCCTCTTTATTATCCCTTCCATGGTAAACCTTCCCATACCGTCCCATCCAAATATCGTTTCCGTTAAGACTGCGCCATTCAGATAGCTTCCAAAATCAAGCCCTATTACCGTCACGAGAGGTATGAGTGCATTTTTGAACACATGAAGAATATTCACCCTCGACTCTTTGATTCCCTTCGCCCTTGCCGTGGTAACAAAAGGCATCGCAAATATTTCGATGAGCGTAGTCCTTGTAACCCTTGTCAGGGTAGCAATAGCAGGGAGAGCAAGAGTTATCGAAGGGAGAACAAGAAATTCTATATTACCGGTACCTGAAGGAGGAAGAAGTTCGAGTTTGAGACTGAAGAGAAGCATGATCAAAAGTCCGCTCCAGAAAACGGGAATACTCAATCCTGTCACAGAAAGCGAAGATATGATTCTATCCGTCATGGTTCCCCTTCTACAGGCAGAAAGAAGACCCAGGAAAAGGCCAAAGGGGACAGCGATAACCATAGCCCCCAGTGCGAGTTTCAGAGTATTTGGAAACTTTATGAGGAGATCATCAAATACCTTTCTGTTTGTGTAGTATGACCGCCCAAATTCCCCCTTCAAAAGGAGCCTTACATATCCGAAGTACTGAATAAAGATGCTTCTGTCCGCACCAAGTTCTCTTCTTATCTTCTCTATAACCTCGGGTTGCGCTCTCTCCCCTACCATACTTAAAACAGGGTCGCCCGGCAGTGCTTTTGTGAGCGTAAAGGTAAGAGACGTAATACCAAGAAGGAGGGGAATAAGGAGGAGCAGCTTTTTAGCAAGATACTTCTTCATTTCCCCTGTGCCAGGCGTCAGAAAACCATCAATACTTCTCTACAAGTTGGCTACACATCATCGCGGAGTTCCGAAGGGAAAGTTTCAAAGGTGAAGCGTTCCCGGCTTCGAATGACATCGATTGCCAAGGGAACTCCGACTGGATGCCGCGATAAGACGAGCTGAAGATCATCAAGGGATGCGATTGGATCATTTCCTACAAGTATAATGACATCCCCAGGCTTTAACCCTGCACTTGCCGCTGCAGAGTCTGGTTGAACTTCTGTCACCACAACCCCGGTGGAGCTTTTGAGACGGTAGCGCAAAACCAGCCTGCGATCTAATACCACTGTCTGTCCGGAAACGCCGAGATAAGATCTCCGCACACGACCTTCACGAATAAGCTGTGAGGCAATCCATTT
>JBGPPR010000067.1:0-5879 GCA_041488675.1 Thermodesulfovibrionia bacterium | reverse complement strand
ATGCCTTGTCGGTGTACCCAATTCTCATTCTTCAGGAAATTGTGGAGATATTGTAGTCGCAGTCCCGAAAGCTTTCGGGACTGCGACTACAATATCTCCACAATTTCCTGAAGAATGAGAATTGGGTACACCGACAAGGCATAATATAGTATCACAGGGTCTTAGCCAGGTCGTCAAGGAGAAGTACTCTAACCTCTTCGACTTTTTTCAATGAATCATCGTTTGTTATAAAACTCTTACTGCCTCCATAGATGGTTGTTGCTATCTGAATGGCATCTGGAGTCTTTATGCCATACTTTGCCCTGAGGTCTGAAGCTATATCAGATATCTTCATATCTAAATCAAAAATCTTAAAATTAGGAAATGTCTGCAGAAGGTCCTTATAGTCTTTTACCGCTGTCAGGTTGCCGTCTCTTTTGGGTTTAACAAGGATTTCTATCAATGTTATAACCGAGGTAACCGCATTATATTTCCCATGCTCAACAGCTTCAAAAATTCTCTCTGTTACGTGAGAATAATCAGGATGATCCTCCAAGTGATAGATAAAAACCATGGTATCAATGCCGATAATCTTATCTCTGATGGCCTTCATCACCATGATTCTCTTTCGCCCCTGACATATTTCTTAGGGTCTATGCCTTTCCAGACATTCTTATGTAATCCCCGGAGTTTTTTAGTGTAGCTCTTGGGTTTTACCTTGAGGATAACTCTATCCCCTTCCACATCGACAATCAGCTCGTCTCCTTCTGATATGCCGACCGTTTCCCTTATCTCTTTCGGAATAACAATCTGACTCTTTTTGCTCACTCTTGTAGTAATTAACATATATCTCTCCTACTCATAATTTTATAGTAAGAATTATACTATGTTAGTAAGAAAATTTCAATTGCGGTTTACTACTGTTTAATCAAAAGAATTCCTCGATGCTCTGCAGCGGCGTAAATAGATCATTCCTAATTCTGTTGTCATTCCCGCTTGTCGGGAATCCTTGTTTCAGAGTAGTGCAGTTTACCTGGTCGGTACCGCCGGGCACTTGACATGCAACTTTGTATCAGATATCTTAAAGACATCTAATAGATGTTTTGGGGAGTGACTTTGTTATTTGATATATTCGAATGGGACGAAGGAAATATCGAACATATACTCCGTCATAATGTTATTCCTGATGAGGTTGAAGAAGCCTGCGTTAATAAGCCATATGTCAGGAAGAGCGCTGATAGAAGATATCTTGTATATGGAATCACCGACAGCGGCAGATATATTTTCATTGTTGGTATAAATAAGGGGAAAGGTATTTTCAGAACAATAACTGCAAGAGACATGACCGAAAGGGAAAAGTCTTTGTATAAAAGGAGGAGAGAAGGGTGAAGAAGATTCCAAAGTTTAGATCTGAAAAAGAAGAGGCTGATTTCTGGGCGACGCATGACAGCACCGACTATTTATCAGAGACAAAAGAGGTGAAAGTGAAATTTACGCGCCCCAAAAAAAAATTAGTGTCACTCAGACTTGATGAAAATACTATTGATAAACTGAAAAAAATAGCAGAGAGTAAGGGAATCGGCTATCTGGAGCTTGTACGAATGTGGGTTCTTGAAAACCTGAGCAAGACAAAAGCTGCCTAAATGTTTTGGCTCTCTTTTTAGAAGATCACAGCCGAAGCTGTGACGCAAAACATGGGGATGCATTCTACTAATCCAGATTGAGAAGGCTATCAGGGAATATATAAAATGGCGCGATTACGACGAGATTTGACAGAATCACTGTTTCCACCTGTTCAAAATTTCATGAACTTTCCCTTCAACTCGATCTCGTGCTTCTCGTCTCTCTCTCAAGACCTGTAGCTAATAGCTTATCGTACGGTCTATCTCCTCCCTGCGTTCAGCTTCACGTTCCCGTCGCCGCGCTCTTATTTCATCATCAGCGAGACATTCTTTTTCAGCTTTCTCCAACGCTGTCTCCTCTACGAGAAGACCCTGCCGTTCATACCGCTTTCTATTCCGACTCCATTTCAGGAGCTGAAGGTTTGGTTTCCTGGGGTTCGCCGTTATAAGGCCTGATAGCTAAGCCTGTCTCTGTAGTAACATCCTGAAACCTCTTCAAAGCCTCATCCTTACTCATTGATAACTTTTTGGAATCCACCGCATCAATCATTGATTTCTGTATTTTACCCATTATATCAGGGGTGACAGGGTAGTCAGCAATCCATCCGTTTTGTGGTGAGATACCAACTGAACCCAATAAATTCTCCGTTTCAACCTCGCGTTGAGTGAGGAGTTCCGCTTCTAACAAACAAGGGCGAGAAATCGCAACTACTCTCACTTTCTCCCTAAAAGCCGCAGAAAGAGCTTTCTCGTCAATAATGACGTTTTCATCCCGCAATGATTGCCCCGCCCATAAAACCTTCATCCAGAAAGTAGCAAGTGCGATGATGAAAGATCAGGTGATATTTCTTGGCTTTCTCAACAGTATTCATCGCCGTGAAAGGGCGAAAAGGCAATATTTCATAACGCATTGATGCTGCTGTTTTTCCTTAACCCTCTGATGTTAAATAATTTCTATTCTAATGCGTAGAAATATTCTATAATACCAATTAATTTCTACATGATAGGGGCACAAAAAGGGGTGCATATTTGCAGATTGACCGTTATGAAATTTCCGGGTTATTTTAACCGCATGCTCGGGGACAGCAATATCCATACAAATGTATAAATTTTCTGGACACGAAACCTTTCCATGTCGGTATACCTGGCTTCCCAAAGCCTTCCTTGCTCTTGATGCCGATCCTAAAGCCTTTGCGGATGAAGAAAAAGCTATGGTTACTTTAGGGGTTGGTAAAAACATGGTTCGAGCCATACGCTTTTGGGCGCAGGCAGCTGATATCGCTGAATCTGCCAAAGTCGGGGGATATTCTTTGACCGATTTCGGAAGGGCACTGCTTTCCCATGATGGATTCGATCCATATCTGGAGGACATTCGTACGTTATGGCTTATCCACTGGAAATTATCTTCTCATATTGAAGAGCCCCTTTTTGCATGGGATTTCCTCCTGAATCGTTGGCAACATCCTGAAATAGGTCATACTGAAGTATTGTCAGCTTTCATGAAGGAAGCTGAACGGTTCGAACGCAAACTTTCGCCAGTCACCATGGAGCAGCATTTCGATGTCTTTCTTCATACCTATGTGCCTACAAGGGGTAGAAAAGGTGAAATTCAGGAGGATAATCTTGATTGCCCGTTAGTTGAGCTGGAGCTTATTCAGAAGACGGGCGAACGAAGGATAGATAAAACCGGAAAAAGAGAATCGATTTATACCTTCCGCCGTGAAGAAAAACCCGAGATCACGCCGGAACTATTTACTTATTGCCTCAATGATTTTTGGAATAAACGACTCCCCCATGAGAAGACTCTGAGTTTCCGGGATATCTCAGTTGCCCACGGCAGCCCCGGACAGATATTTAAAATTCCTGAATGGGGCCTCAGGGAACGGCTTGAAACAATCGAAAAGGATTCAAAGGGGGCTTTCCGTTATCAGGAATCTGCATCACTGCAGCAGATCACCCGCATCGAGACTTCAGGAAGAGACCTTCTCTCAGAGATATACACCTTGGTGGCGGCTTATGCCTGAAAACAGGATTGCTGACCTTTTCCAGATACAAAACCGTTATCTTCGTTCCGTTCATCTGGAGAGGGACTTTGCGGATACCTCTGCGCTGCAGGGTTATATTGTTACCGATTATGCAAAAACCAACCTTGAGCGTATGGCTGCTGGTTTAGCTGCCTCTTCGGGTCAGCGGGCATGGAGAATTACAGGGGACTATGGTTCAGGGAAATCCTCCTTTGCCCTAGTACTTGCACATCTCTTTGCCGGACGATACGAGGGGCTATCCCCCAAGATTAAGAATATAATTGACTTCAAGAAAATAGGCGTATCTGTACCCCATTTTCTGCCTGTTCTGGTTACCGGATCGAGGGAGCCGCTTAGCATCGCCCTGCTCCGTTCCTTGCGAAATGCATTGCAGAGTTATTCTGAACGGGGAAGGCTGCCTAAGGTAATAGATAAGATTCAAACCCAGCTTGATAAAGCAATTGCCTCTGACTCTGACGATAATGTGATCAGGCTGATTTCGGAGGCCAATACCCATGTAAGCAACTCGGGGAAGAGTGCCGGTCTTTTGATAATCCTCGATGAACTCGGAAAGTTTCTTGAATTTGCGGCGCTCCATCCCGACCGTCAGGATGTCTACTTTCTTCAAAAACTGGCAGAGGCCGCGATGCGGAGCGGTAAGAACCCTCTTTTTATTGTCGGCCTCCTCCATCAGGGGTTCAATGCCTATGCGGACCAAATGTCGCAATCTGCACAGAAGGAGTGGGAGAAGGTTGCAGGCCGTTTCGAAGAGTTGTTTTTTGATCAGCCGCTTGAACAGATGGCAGGTCTTGTTGCCAATGCGCTGAACCTCCGCATAAAGCAGTTGCCGCGCGGTCTTGCAGAGCAAGCTGAGTTTGACATGGAATCAGCTCTCAATCTGGGGTGGTATGGCTCTGCGTTCAACCGAAAGGCGATGCTTGAGAATGCGGCAAGTCTCTATCCACTTCATCCTTCTGTATTGCCTGTGCTTGTGAAACTCTTCAGCAGGTTCGGCCAGAATGAAAGGTCTCTCTTCAGTTTTCTCCTGTCCAATGAACCCTTTGGCCTGCAGGATTTTGCCGGTCGGTCAATAGGTGAAGATAGTTTTTACAGGCTCCATAATTTATACGATTACGCCCGCGCCGCCTTTGGGCACAGGTTAAGCATTCAGAGTTATCGCAGCCACTGGAACCATATAGATTCCGTAATAGAGAGTTTTCACCCCACTGAAAAGGTTGAACTCCGGATTTTAAAGACAGTCGGGCTATTAAATTTATTGGACACAAGTAACCTTTTGGCCTCGGAAGAGGCCGTGCTTCTGGCAGTGGCAGGAGAGAACTCCGCTGATACACGCCATGCCAGTGCTGCTTTGCAGAGGCTTCAGAAAGTAAAAAAGGTCCTTTATAATCGCGGGGCCTCAGGAGGCTATTGCCTCTGGCCTCATACCAGTGTAAACCTCGACAAGATATACAACGATGCATCCAAGGCCCTTCCGATTGCGCCGCGCATCTCTTCAGTAATTGCGGATTATCTTGAGACCCGTCCTCTGGTTGCCCGACGACACTATATAAAGACAGGCAATCTCAGGCATTTTGAGGTGCGATATACAGGCGCTGCGGATCTCGATAATTCTTTGTTTGATAATTCTGATTCCTCCGATGGACTGATCGTAATCCCTCTTTGTGAAACCGAAGAAGAGCGGCAGCAAGCATTGAAGTTTGCAAAATCGATTGCGTCGGATAGTCGTTCCGAGGTTTTGTTTGCGATACCTGAACCACTCGGCAGTTTGTCCGGGCTCGTGCAGGAGGCCCAGCGCTGGCAATGGACTGAAAAGAATACCCCGGAACTAAATGACGATCGTTACGCCACAGAGGAAGTCTCAAGGCAGATTGCGGCCTCGCGGAAGACCCTTGAAAAGAGGATACAGAGCTTCATCGGTCTCAGACAGTTTGCAGAAAGGACAACATTGCAGTGGTTTCACCAGGGCAGGCCCGTTGCTATCAATAGTGGCAGGGAACTACTCTCGCGTCTTTCGGACATCTGCGATAATGTCTATACCATGGCCCCGCATATTCACAATGAACTTGTGAACAGAAGGTCACTCAGTTCAGCGGCTGCTGCTGCGAGAAGTCAACTTATGGAACAGATGATAAAGTCACCTGAAATCAGGGGCTTCGGAATTAAAGGCACACCACCAGCAATGAGCATATATTTTTCAGTCCTTGAGCATACGGGCCTTCATTATGAAAGAGGT
>JBGPPR010000066.1:0-5905 GCA_041488675.1 Thermodesulfovibrionia bacterium | reverse complement strand
TATAATAGGCAATCCACTCGTTTCAAAAATGACAGTATCACCATTTTTATGTAAGTTAGGATTTATAAAAGTTCTAAAAACTTTTTTCTGAGCAAAAACTTCAAAGGCTGCCTTTTTTAACGCATCCCTAACATCGGGATGGAAAAAATCGTAAAAATATTTCTTACCAATAAGTTCGTCCGGTCTATAACCCAGAATCTCTTCAACAACAGGATTCGCATACGTATATAAACCATTAACATCAACCTCCCAGATGAATTCGCCTGAACTTTCAGCTATTTGCCTAAAACGTTCCTCACTCTCCTGGAGAGTCTTCTGCACCGCTTTACGTTTTGAGATGTCTCTGCCAATGCCGATGAGGCCTATAACATTATCTTGTTCATCCTTAAATGTAGCTCCGGTCCATTCATAAGGAACCGCTGTTCCATCCTTCCTGAGGAGATGAGCTTCGCATTCAGCATAACCTGTTTCAAGCACTTCTTTTATGGTCTTGTTAATCACCATCTTATCTTGTTCGGGGAAGAAATTTAGAGCATGCTTACCCACTAATTCCCAGGATGAAAATCCAGTAACGATCTCCACTCTTCTGTTCCATTTGACCAAGTTTCCATCGATATCAAGGATATAAACGATATCCGGAATGGTGTCCATAATATTCCTCTGCTCATTCAGTGCTTTGGACAGCATGTCTGCAGACTGTCTGAGTTCGGCTTCCGCCAGTTTCCGTTGAGTGATGTCCCTGAAGGTTACGACTGCCCCAACAATATTGCCGTCTTCTATGATAGGGGTGCTCGTATATGCGACGGGAAAACTTGTACCATCCTTTTTCCAGAAAACCTCGTTCCTTACATGCTGGACAGATCCATCCTGGTAAGCTGAATAGATCGGGCATTCTTCTTCCGGATATGGACTACCATCTGCCTTCGAGTGATGCCAGATTGCATGACTGTACTGACCTGTGAGTTCCTCAACTTCATATCCCAGCATTCTCGCGGCAGAGGGATTAACAAATGTGTGTCTCCCCTGTATATCCAAACCGAAAATCCCTTCTCCTGCCGAGTTCAAAATCAACTCGTTTTGACGGCGGAGCCGCTCTATTTTTTTCTCCGCCCGCATGCTTTCAGCTTGCACCTGTTCCTGCCCGGCAATCGGCCGGTGCATTTCCTCCAATTCTTTCATAAGATGATCCTTTGTCTTTTCGTTGCTTTTCATCCTGTGCATCTTTTAGCCTCTTCAATCAAGATATGAAGTCCTTCGCGGGGGATCTTACGACCGCCGGGAAGGAGATTTGATATTCATGTGAGGTTGCGCTGTACAGCATTCAACAGGACTCGTTCTGTGCGATTCTGTTTTCTTTTTTTCAGCCTTATGAAGGGCTCTCAGCACTGCAGAGGGCAGCCTTGATAATCGGTCTTTAAGAACGAAATCAGCAGCGCCTCTCTTAAGGACTTCGACTGCGTGCTCCTCGCCAAGTGCAGCTGTTACTAAAATAAAGGGTACATCAGGAGAATCCTCCGCTACGATAGCTAATGCCTCTAAACCAACAAAAGCGGGAAGATAATAATCTGACAGAATAAGATCCGGGGCGAAATCATGGAGTTCTCTGATAAAGTCATCTCTTGTCTCTACCCGTTTTGAAAGAAAATAGATGTTGGCTTTGCGTAATTCGATCTCCATCAATTCAGCATCGGTTACGACGTCTTCCAGTATCAAAATACGGAGTTCCTTTTCCACGGTTTTCCTTCTCGTCCCTTATCCTTCTATAGTTGTTCTCCTGTAGAATATTGCAAAATAGGGTATGTAGATATCAATCGGGAAAGCACATGAAGTAAATGAGAAAAAGACCTGATAAGGCATAGAACAAAAAAAAATAGAAAATTATTATACTATCACTATTCCAGACCGGATAGCATAACGCACGAGACCTGCAATATCGTGGATATCGAGGCGTTCCATCAATTGTGTTCGATGTGTATCCACTGTTTTTACACTGACGTTCAGCTTGCCGGCAATTCCTTTTGTTGTGTATCCTTCAGCAACTAACTGGAGAATTTCACGCTGTCGGGATGTAAGTCTTTTATGCGTTTTAGTTCCGGACTCTTTTCCGCTGCCGAGCCTCTCAAGGTAGTCTGCAATGACTTGCTTGGAAACCCGCGTGCTGAGGTACATTTCACCACGGGCAACAGATCTTATGGCAAGCTCAAGTTCTTCAGTCCCCGAATTTTTCAACAGATATCCTGAAACACCAAAACGAATTGCCTGCAGCACATATTCTTCGTTCGAATGCATAGAAAGGATAATTATTCGTACTCCGGGAAATTCTTTAGTTACACGATATGCTATTTCAAGACCATTAAGTCCTGGAAGTGATATATCCAGCAGGACGAGGTCAGGTTGCTTTTCTTTGATCAAACGCAAAGCCTCATAACCATCTCCTGTTTCTGCAATCACCATAATGCCGCTGAGTCCTTTCAGTAGTGAACGAATACCGGCCCTTACGAGTGAATGGTCTTCCACAAGTAATACCTGAATGGGTTTCATCTCAGAGCCTACCTTATTGGAAAACATGCCTTAACCTTTGTTCCTCCTGACTGTACGGACTCAATTTTAATTGTTCCGCCCAATAACATAACGCGCTCCTGCATTCCCAAAAGGCCAAAACTCTCTCCCAGCACAGCACGTTCTTGCGCAGATTTCACATCAAAGCCGACTCCGTCATCAGCGACAGAAAGTTTCAATTCGTTCTCATTGTGCTGTAACTCAACGATGACTTGCCGGGCCTTAGCATGGCGCATCACATTGGTCAAGGTTTCCTGGATTACACGAAAACAAGCCGTCTCGATTTCTTTGGGCGGTCTGTAATCTACGAAATCTTCAACATGCCGTATGGTGATCTCCGCCTCTTGCTCGATACGACTCGCATACCATCGCAACGCCGGAATCAGCCCAAGATCATCAAGGATTGAAGGCCTCAAGTTGAGCGATAAATTGCGCACTTGTTCAAACAAACTCTCAACAATAGTAATGTTTTCCTTGGTTGAGTTCCTCCGTTTCTGGGAATTCGACGAATGCTGCATAGTTTCCAGATTCATTCTTACGACAGTGAGCTTCTGTCCGATTTCATCATGCAATTCTCTGGCTATGTAACGTCGTTCGTTCTCCAACTTTTCCAATAAACTCTTGGAGAGGGTCTGTAATCTCTCCCTTGCTGCTGTTAGTTCATCTTTGGCCCGTTTGTGCTCGGTAATATCGCGCGCAACAACGAAGCAGATATCTTTTCCTTTCTGCCTAATTTTGCTTGCTGTTACCTGAACATCAACCAAGGTTTTGTCTTTACGCTGCCACAACCGTTCTCCTATGGTCATTGCCCCCGACATTAAAAGATGGTAAACATATGCGTCAATGCGTTCTCTTTTGTCTATCACGAAATCGTGCAACGTTAATCCGTCTATTTCCTCTGCTGTGTAACCGAGGAGATCTGAAAAAGCATTATTTGCTTCCAGTAAGCGCTTTGTTTCGGGATCAAAAATATAGATTGCTTCCACTGATTGCCGGACGAGCTTACCATAAAATTCCTGACTTTCACGGAGATTCTCCTTAGTCTTTGTGCACTCGGAATTTTCTACAAGCTTCCACTCCCCTTCAGATTTTATGAGAGAACATTCATGGTTACTGACCACATCCATAATTTCTTTGGCGCCGCATTTAACGAGAGGATAGCTGCAAATAGCGAGTATCCTGTATTTGCCTATGGCTCTGTTTACCTCATGCTCATAGTGAATCAAACTGTCCCACTCTTTCTTTTTAATCCGGTGCAGATTACCTGTGAGTCTTAACCCGGCATACCCTTTGTTTAGTGCCTGATTCAGTTTCTCAATCCATCCTTGGAGAACTTGTTCCCGGTCAAAGCCGTCATCTGCGGCATACCACGCATCGTAGGAAATTATCTCTATCTGCCCCTTGTTAAGATATGTCTGAAAATCGGGCAAAACCTTATTCATTGCTTCTTCGACATCTTTTTCATGAAGAGGTTCCGATGTGACCCATATGCAGTATTCGTTGTTCTGCAAGCCACTTTTAAAATATAGCGCCAGAATATCGGTTAGATCTTCTTTTGTCTTGTAGAAATGGCAGAGGTGTGTACCCCAGGGGACATCTCCTACAATATGGATTCCCGTTTGTCTCAGTTTCTCCATTGCGATTCAGCCCATTTAATTCACAAATTTTTTAATCTATGGCGGATGCAGTATTTTCGCCCTGGATTACTCACTCTCCATGAGAACATGCACTTGTCGGGGATTGAATTGAAAGAAGTCATCATCAAGTGTTTTTCACATATTCAATTATTTTCTGTCTGTCCTGTTCTTGAATCTCTAAAAATCTGATTCCTATCCTATATGTATTCTCCCCATTCTTAAACTGTTCCTTCTCCGTTTTTTTTATCCACATTACTTTTGCCGAGACAGGTATGCAGAAAACCTTTGTTTTGTCACGATTCAACGGCTGATATATTTCCAGTTCCAATTCGTCGTTCTCTTCAAAAATATTTCTTTCAATTTCAAACATTAATCCCCCGGCACTTATATCCTTGGCAAATACTCTAAATCCTCCAATTGAATTTGCAGTTGGATTTGGCCCTAAATCAGTTGAATGAAGCTTTAAATTGCCGAAGATAAAAATATGGTCTTTGATACGAAGGAATTTTCTCCGGTCTGAATTCGGGAATCCCGATATTCCTATTTTTCCTCCTCTCCCTATAGGTTCAAAACGAAGAACTATTCAAAAGGAAGGTAGTGTATAAATTGCACCGTTATAAGTAGCACATTTTCTGCTTCCCATGTATTTACCTATAAGTTGTATAGCAGAAAGTTCAATCCTTGTCTGTCAGGAAAGTTTGACTTTTTTGTTTTTTCCTGATTATATGGAAACAATTCCAAAGTGCCATCAGGAAGTTTCCTAATTGATTTCAGGTATTCTCCCGATTGATAGCTCTGGATACCTTTCTATAAGCTAATTCAGTGCTAAAAAGCATACTCAACCCGCGCAATACAATATGTGTCACATTTCTCCGGGGCTATTTATGCGAATTCATTGTTTTATATGCACGTTTGCATGAAAGGAGGGAAGAAAATATGAAGAAATTGTGAGGCTCATAATACTCCGGTCGAATTTTATCTTGAATTGGAAGGAGAGATAATGGGTATGAAGAAAGTAAGATGTATTGTTTCAATAGCAGTAATATTCTTCCTTTATAGTTCTCAAGTCTTTTCTGTGAATATTTCACTCGCTGCACTTGGAGAGGTAATGGGGAGCGGCAATGCAGAAATAAAAACAGCATTCGATAGATGGCTAACCATCACCGGCAAATCTTACCCCATTGTTGACGGTGCGAATCTCAAATCCAATAAGGGGAGAATGTCTGTTGTCATGAGGGATGGCGTAACAGTTGAGATCGGCGCTAACTCTTATGCAGTTATTAATGGTTCGGTAGGTAACTACACTATCAATTTATCAAGTGGAGGCGTTGCTTTTAGTATTCCTAAGGGCATTAGCTTTTCTGTCATAACACCGACCTCAATTGTTCGCGTTCAATCCGCAGATAAAGGGACCCAAAAGGTAAATGTGTCAACTGACTACTATGCAAGGGGATCTGTAATTTACGATGGAAAAGGAACGAAGGTCATATCAGTTGGCGGAACACTTATGGTAGAAGATACAACCGGAAAAGGAGTGCAGATACTCACAGCAGGAAATTCAATCTATGTAGATGAGATGGGTAATGCATCACGTGTGACACCTGTCGAACTGACGGAGACTGAGAAGAGCGGAGCTGAAGAAACAAACTGGCTGAAGGTCATCGGTATCACCGGCTTGGTACTTGGCGGGGGGATCGCTGTTGCTGCTG
>JBGPPR010000065.1:0-5913 GCA_041488675.1 Thermodesulfovibrionia bacterium | reverse complement strand
TGGACAAGCCAGAATGACATAATGGCTGACTAAATGTGGCTTTACTAATGAACTCCTTACTAACTGAGCAGGAAGTCGAAATCTGATTGAGATATAGACAATCCTCTTTTGCTGCTTAATGTATCCTCCATTACGGCTTTATACAGCTCAAGTTTCTTTTTCTTAAGAAACATCATTTTTTCCTCAATTGTGTGCTTCATAAGTATCCTCGTTATCGTTACATTGTTCTTCTGGCCTATTCGGTGAGCCCTGTCCGAAGCCTGGTTTTCCACTGCAGGGTTCCACCAGGGGTCGAGGTGATAGACATATGATGCCCTTGTCAGATTCAGACCCTGTCCGCCTGCTTTAAGGCTTAGAAGGAAAATAGACGGCCCGTTTCCCGTCTGGTATGTTTCGATAAGTGTTTTCCTTTTTGTAACCTGTGTTGAGCCGTCAAGCCGCAGGAAGTCAATGCCGTGTTTTTTCAGATCTACTTCGAGAATATTGAGAAAAGAAGTAAATTGTGAAAACACAAGAGCGCTATGTTTTTCTTTCAGGAGTTCCTTGAGGTTTTCTATCAAAAAATCTATCTTTGGAGAAGAATCTTTCGTATGCGGGTCGAGAAGCTGTGGTGAAATGCACAATTGTCTCAGTTTTAAGAGAGCAGTAAGCGCTATTATCTTTGCCTGTGCCTGTGTTTTTGTGCGATAGGCATTATCGATAGCAGACCTGATTTGCTCAACAGTCTTTTTATAAAGGACTTTCTGTTTCTCTGTAAGTTCAAGATAGATATCGGTCTCGATCTTTGGTGGGAGTTCTTTAAGTATCTTCTCCTTTGTTCTTCTCAGAACAAAAGGGTGCGTCCTCTTAATGATCGTATCAAGCAGTGGGGAATCGAAGTCCTGCTTTATCAAAGGTTTAAATTTCTCGAAATTACCGAGTAAACCCGGAAGTGTTAAATCAACGATCGAATAATATTCCCCCAGGTGGTTTTCGAGCGGAGTACCTGTCATTGCAAGCTTGAAAATTGCCTTAAGCTGTCTTACAGCCCCGGTAGTATCGGCAAAGATGTTTTTTATAGCCTGTGCTTCATCAAAGATAATGACATCAAACTGAATGCCCCTGAGTTTCTCTGCATCTCTTCTGGCAATGGCATATGTTGTTAAAACTGCATCATAGCCGTCAAAGGATATACTACGTTCTTTGCCTGTATAGAATATAATCTTCAGGTCGGGATAAAACCGCTTTATCTCATTTTCCCAGTTGAATAAGAGACTCGGTGGAAGCACAATAAGGTGAGGTAGACGTTTTTCTTTCACCCTGGAAATAATCTTTCCCTCCTTGATACCGCCAAGCAGGCTTATCGCCTGTATTGTCTTGCCGAGACCCATGTCGTCTGCAAGACATGCACCGAACCTGTGCTCGTAGAGAAATGCAAGCCAGGAATATCCGTCTTTCTGATATTGTCTTAATTTTGCATTCAGTTTGTCAGGCAGAGGCTTTGATTCTATCTTCTCAAAAGAGATAAGACGCCCGATAATCTCTTCATCCTCCTGTGGAAGCCTCACTTTTATACCGTTGTTCCTGAGCATAATCCAGTCAAATATCTGAAGCCTCGGCACTTGAACAATCTCTTTCTTCCGGTCTTTTGAAAGGACATCTGTCCTGCAAATATTTGAGATCATATCGAATATTTTCTGGGAATTGAAATCCATAATCTGGATGCAGTCCTCTTTTTCAACCACACCCCTTCTCTTAAAAACCTCCATGAATAATGATTCATCAATGAGTTCACCATTACACCGTATCTCCGGCCTGATCTCGAACCAGTCGATGCTGGTTGACTTGCTCACATGAAAGGTGAAGTCCCAGGCTGCTGTTTGCAAAGGTTTATGTTCAAAAAAGAGCGCTATATTTTTCTCTTTTAATCTCTCATAAAGAAGCGGCAGGTTCTCATAGAGATGTTGCGAAGGGACAACCATAGTATCATATGAAAGTGCATCATTGAAAATAGTCCAGCCGAACAGCTCGTAGGGAATTTTATACAGCAGAAGCTCCGTTTTCTTATCAACAGCCACTGAGATACATTTTGAGTCACTGAAAATAAGCTCGTTTTCATCACGGAGAAAGAGCATGTGGTGATCTTTCAGGAAACTGCGCGCGGCATGGTTGATTTTATATTTGTGAAAATCTCCTCCTGCAAGAGCCTGTTTCAAGATACCCCCGGCCTCTGTTTTTGTCCTTGCGGACAGCATTTTAAAAAAGGCGTTTATCAGTACCATCTTTCTTTTGTTCGCCCTGAGTTGTGGACTCAGGCCCGTGTTGACTAACCCGAAAAACATAAAAGTGTTCTGTGATGGAGGGAATACTGTGGCATCAATAACGCGCTCCAACTGTAAAACAAAACGGCCGTCACGGGAAGGAATGATTCTCAACCGGTATCGTGTTTTTAGCGTGTGAGGCTCTGTTTCTGCTCCTTCCACTTTAAGTATGAGATTGCGCGGTAGAACACCTTCAGAAGAGGGGAAGGAAATCACATGTTTCTGTAAATTACCTGACGGCACTGTAAAAGATGTGCCATCGAGATCCGGCATTTCATCTAACGTGACATCTGTAAATAAGGATTGAGACAGATCATTCCATATCCGCCAGCCATTTCTGCTTTCCATAAGGCTGAAGCATTTTGCATTCACATCAAAAACAAATTCATCGGTAAACGATGCGCCGTCGAAAACCTTGTTATTGTAAAGACAGACTTTGCTGATCTTGAGATGGTTGCGATATATATCCAACTCTGTCATACATGAACATTCCGATCTGCCGTCAAATGTAACCTCTGTGTCGGTTCCGTCTGTCCTGAGAATGATCGGATATTTGTTCCCGTATTTTTTCAGATACTGGATAAAATCTTTCAGCTTCCCATACACAGTGAAATAGTTTGGCAACAGCAAATATCTGAGCTCATGGGGAATTGATCGGCCAGGGATATTCGATCTTTTTCCAGCCTGCTGTAAATATATATCCGAGATCTGCTCGTCTTTCTTTAAAACAATTGAAAATTGTGGGGCATTTTTCTCTTCGGCAGGAATAATAACAACAGGGGCTTGAAGGAGACTCTGCAGGAGAAATGTCCTATAGCTCTCATCATACCCGGGAATCCTGAAAGTATCAGGATGAAGAAGGTTTTTGATGGTCATGATGCTGCAGATGACATGCTTGCAGTTTGAGGATGGAGTCCATGCAGGACAGGTACAAGTGCATCTGAGACTATTTTTGCTCGCGGAAGATTGAACAGAATAAATTCTGGTACCCCTGACAAATGCGGTGAGTACAGAATAATCATCCTTCCATTCAAAACGAAGTACACGCCCGCGTCTGTAATACTCGAATCCCCTTAAAACATAGTGTTTTGGAGCAAGCGTGTAAATCAGTCCTGCCTGATATGCCTCTATGAGGTCAAGAATTGCGTTCCGGTTCGAATCGGACATCTTGCATTTCAACAGACTGATACTTCATTATTTCAATTTCTTTACTTCCAATCTAAGAACTCTCTTCGTCTCATCCGTTACCTTAAACCTTTCATCTCCACGATATCCAATGACCCAGATGATATTCTCTCCGGAGACGATCAGGGGGATCGCATCACGCTCATCCCTCGGTACCTTCTCATCAACGAAGAAGTCCTGGATTTTTTTCTTCTTGCCGAAACCGAGGGGATAAAAAAAGTCACCCTCTTTCCTCGGTCTGACTGCGAGAGGGAAAATTAATCTGTCTGCATCGAAAACTGCAGCGGTTGAGAGTCGAGATTCAAGAGTCGAGGTTAAATACTTTTCTTCTAACTCCTGACTTTCCTGTATAGTAGCGCGAATAAGAGATCCCGCTTCTTTGAGAACCATCTCTCCTGGAACTTCCATTGTATACGTATCTAATTTTACAGGAGGGTCAGAGGTGAGGATAAGGGTCGAATAATCCTTTATAGCTCTTATCCCATGGGGAAGGTAAAGCCTGTCACCTGCCTTGCCTCTTCTGACAAGCTCAATGATATCTTCTATATGAATAAAGTTTATTCCACGAAGACCCGTTGTCTCACCTATTGCTTTCCGTAACGTCCTCCGCAGGATTATCTTTTCCATGGCAGCTAAAGGACTGAGAAAGAGTTCGATACGAGAATTCGTTTTTCTGCTCATCAACTTCATTAATGCCTTTGCAACAAGAATCTCGAAATATCTTTCTTCTTCTCTGAATATTGAAGCAGTCCGTGAAAGGGTGTCTATGATGTTTGGATTGATCTCTTTTATCCGCGGCATGAGTGAAAGCCTTATTTCATTGCGGAGATAATCCCTTTTCAAATTTGATGAATCAACAATGAAATCCACCCTCTCCTCACCGAGATATTGTTCAATCTCTTTTCTTTGGACCTCAATGAGAGGTCGTATAAACTTCCCTCTCACTGGCGGTATTCCAGAAAGACCGGCAGGACCTGTTCCTCTGAGGAGACGCATGAGGAGTGTCTCTGCCTGGTCATCTGCCGTATGCCCCAAAGCAATTTTCTGTGCGTCAAGCTCACGAGCTGTCTCTTCGAAAACCCGGTAACGGAGTTCCCTTGCTGCTTCCTGAATATTAAGCTTCTTTTCCTTCGCATAGAATTTTACATCTATGCATTTTGTAAGAAAAGGTAGATTGAGCATTGCACAAAGGTTTTTGCAAAATTCGATTTCCCGGACAGCTTCTTCCGGTCTCAGACCGTGGTTGACATACAGAGCGTGGAGATCAAGTCTGATTCCTTCATTCAGGTTTTTCAATATATAGAGAAGGCATACAGAATCCGGTCCTCCTGAGAGGGCAATCAAGACCCTCTCTCTGCCGGAAAGCATAAAATGCTTCTCAATTGTTTTTTTTACTTTTTGAAAGAGTTCTTCCAAGGTTTTTTAGAGGCCGACTATAAGCCTTACCGACCTTTAATTCCTGAACAGATACCTATCCTTCTTTCCAACTTACAGAAATAGCAATAATGGACGGTTAATTTGTCTGTCATTGCGAGGTCGTTTCGACCGAGGCAATCTCATTGGGAAAGACGAGATTGCTTCGTTTCACTCGCAATGACATTTCTTATCGTTGGATTTGGGTCATTTACCTTTAAATAAAGTCTTTACCTCATTCATCAGCTCATTGATATCTTTAAACTGTCTGTAAACCGAGGCAAACCTGACATAGGCTACTTTATCAAGCTCCTTCAGCGCTGACATAACCTCTTCGCCAATCCAGGTAGTTTTAACCTCTTTCGTGCCCATACCAACGAGCTTCTTTTCTATGGAGTCGGTAATACCATCAAGGGTCACCGTGCCTATTGGCCTTTTCTCGCAAGCTTTCTTTAAACCTGTCAGTACTTTCTGCCTGTCGAAGGGCTCCCGTCTGCCGTCTTTTTTGACCACCATAGGGATCATATCTTCGACACGCTCATAGGATGTAAAACGCTTCGCACACTTCAGGCACTCACGCCTACGGCGTATTGCATCACCCTCTTTGCTTGTCCGTGAGTCGATGACTTTATCTTCTATGCTTCCACAGAAAGGACATTTCACTGAAAACTCTCATAATTCACTAAATAGATTCTTAGTTTCATAGTCTAGTTCTTTACTATGTATCAAGTTTACTCAGTTGACTTGGTTTACCCGGTTTACCGCGTTTAAACAAGGCAAACCCGGAAAACTTAGTAAACTATGTCAACTTGTTATGTTGCTTTCTGCACTTCGTAAAGAGGAAAGCTATCGCAAAGAACTCTAACCCGCGTTGAAAGATCTTTGACTGCACGAACATCATGGAGACTTTGAATGACAGATGTTATGATATCCGCTATCTCCGTCATTTCCGCCTCACCCATCCCTCTTGTCGTGACACAGGGTGTGCCGAGCCTTATCCCGCTGGTTATCGTGG
>JBGPPR010000064.1:0-5987 GCA_041488675.1 Thermodesulfovibrionia bacterium | reverse complement strand
ATTTTTCAGGAGATGTGATATTAAAACATCAAGGAGTTCCTCTTGATGACGCTGAATTTTTCAATTTTAGGTCAACCCTAACAAAAGTATTTGTATACGATGGGTTTTGTAAGGAACATATGCTATGGCAACAAGCGCCAGTTGGAACAACCTGGTCACACGTGGAGTCTGACGGAGATGAAATAGAAAGCAAAATATTAGCTATTGAAAAGGTTACTGTTCCTGCCGGAACCTTTACCGGGTGTCTAAAGATCCGACATAGGTGTACAAATTGTTCTGGGAGTGCTGATTGGATAGAATGGGTCAAGCCCGGTTTTTTCATGGTAAAGTGGGTTGACTACTGGGATGATAATGCGCCAGTTACGTATAAATTGATAGAATGGACTGATTGAAAACAGTTAAGAGGAGGATAAAGGAAGGCAGGGTCATCAGTGGCTCTGCCTTTTTATTCCCACATTTCTACCGGAAATTCTTAATCTCTGCGATTCATTAAGACGAAACATTTGTAGGTGCACTAAGCACCTGACAAAAGTTTCTCACAGTGTTTCTTTAATGAAGTAATAAACAGTAAAGTCCATAAAGTCTGATGAGTCTTTTTATATCTTAGCGGCGGCGCTCAACGAGGGTTCTTAGCCATTTACTTCTGGAGGGATGTCTTAGTTTCCTTATTGCCTTTGCTTCGATCTGTCTTATCCGCTCACGTGTCACATCAAATTCCAGACCGACTTCTTCGAGGGTACGGGGTTCGTCCTCGCCGATGCCAAATCTCTTCCGTATAATTTGTTCTTCTTTGGGGGTGAGGGATTTGAGGATTCTGTCTATCTGTTCTTTCAGGTCCACTTCCAATGCAACATCAAGAGGAGACAAAACAGCCTTATCTTCTATAAAGTCCTTGAGGTAACCGCTGTCCTCATCTCCGACTGGTGTTTCAAGGGAGACGGTGTCTCTTGCCGTTTGGAGTACTTCCTTTATCTTTTCGACGGGAATCTTCAAACGGTCGGCAACCTCATCGAGTGTGGGTTCTTCGCCGGTCTCCTGGACCTGTTCACCAATGACCTTCGTAATTTTGTTGATTATCTCAGCGGTATGAACCGGTATCCTTATGGCTTTCGATTGCTCAATGAGCGCCCGCGTCATTCCCTGTCTGATCCACCATGTCGCATAGGTGCTGAACTTATAGCCACGCTTGTAATCGAACTTATCAACAGCCCTCATGAGCCCGATATTCCCTTCCTGTATCAGGTCTGAAAAGTTTAAACCCTTTCCTGCATACCGTTTGGCTATGCTTATTACGAACCGCAGATTGGCTTCTATGAGAGCCTGTTTTGCCTGGTGAGCTTCTCTTTCTCCCTCAATGAGAATTTCTGCTACCTTCTTCAGTTCGGCAGCCCTCATTCCCAATTCCGCTTCTCTTTCGCAGATCTCTTTTCTCCACTGCCTTCTTTTTTTCCCAAAAGGA
The DNA here is from genome assembly GCA_041488675.1 of Thermodesulfovibrionia bacterium. Classification (GTDB taxonomy): domain Bacteria; phylum Nitrospirota; class Thermodesulfovibrionia; order Thermodesulfovibrionales; family SM23-35; genus DASPRG01. The sequence goes on along the minus strand of JBGPPR010000064.1, from coordinate 4,528 downwards.
GCCTCACATTTTTCTATCGTTGGTTTTCTTGCTATTTTCTTCTCAAGCTGTTCTATCTCTGCAACGGACTGTTTGAGCTCCTCTGAAAATGCTGTTATGACATCCTCTCTCAGCCTTAGATCGCGCACTTTTACGAGGATCTGCTCCCTGTTTGCTCTCAGTTTTTGGACGAGTTTCTTTTGTATTATCGGGGAGGAAGTTTTTAATTTTTTCAGATAGGGCTCTCTTTTCTGATAGAGACCGTGTATCTTCTCAATGGTCTTAAAGAACCTTCTCCTTTCTGATACAAGGTCTTCTTCTGACTCTGCTTCGTAATCCCGGATAATCTCAGCAAGAGGCGCTTTCCCGTCCATTATCATATTTCCCAAAACTATGAGCCTTTGAAGAAAGAAGGGAATGGCAAATATTACCCTGAAAACTTTCTCTTCTCCCGCCTCTCTCTTTTTTGCTATCTCAATCTCCTCCTCTTTTGTGAGTAATGGAACAGTGCCCATTTCTTTAAGATAGATTCGGAAGGGGTCTATCTCGCCCTCCACGAAGACAGGGGGCTTTTTTTTCTCCTCCTCTAAAGACTCATCGCCGAAGGGCTCTCTGATATGATCAGTCTTTTCTTCTTCTTCTTCTTCCTCCTCCTCTAAGTCCTCAAAAAAATCAAAATTATCTTCCATTCGTCTGCCCTTTGAGAAGTTCCCTTTTTTCCTTGAGCAGTGCATTCAGGAGCGAAATATCGCCTGATTCCTCTGCCCGCCTCCTCTTTTCTTCGAACCGTTTTCGTAATAGTGTTTGGAGGCAGTCCTCGATGTTTCTGTCGACATGCTCGGGATCGAACCCGGGTTTGAGAGAAAGCCCTGTAATGAGCGCTGTGTCTTCGCCGGCCTCATTAAGGAGAGATTTTAGGGTAAACGTATTGCGCAGTGATTTTATCTTCTTGAATAACGACCGTATGATTTCGTCTTTCAGGTCTTCAGTATCAATACGCGAAAGCACATATTCAGCCTTTTCAGGGAATGCGATCATTGCGCTCAGGAGCAGATATTCTTCCCTGTGTTGTGCTGCTTTCATAAGCCCCAATCCCCCAAGGACATGGGATCGGACATTTTTCTTTATCTGTTTCAGTTCACTCCTCAGGACTGACTCAGTGATTCTTGTCTTATCAGCAAGTTCACGCAATAATTCGTCAGCCATAATCATATCTCCTGTGCCTGATATTATTGTCAGGATTTCCCTCGCGGCATCTATTTTATCTCCCTTCGAGGTATTCAGGAGAAACGCTGCCATTGACAGAGCTCCCGCAAGCATCCGTTTAAAGGCCTGGCTGCCTTGCTTCCTCAAGAAACTGTCCGGGTCTTCGCCTTCAGGGAGCAGCAAGACCTTTGCCCTGAAATTATATGCAGAGAGCACCTCCATAGATCTCCTTGCAGCGGCGACGCCGGCTGTATCACTGTCGAAGACCAGAACTACCTTTCCTGTCAATGGCTTAAGCCTCTGTAGTTGCTTTGAAGTCAAAGCAGTTCCCAACGGGGCAACGGTGTTGAAAAATCCATACTGGTGGCAGATGATCGAATCGAGATATCCCTCAACTAAGATGACGTAACCTTTTTTCCTTATCTCTTCTTTTGCCAGGTTTAAGGCGAAGAGCGTTTCTCCCTTTTTGAATATTTCTGTCTCCGGGGAATTGAGATATTTTGGTAAAGAATCGTCGAGGACTCTGCCGCCGAAGGCGACGACATCATTCTGGTAGCTATAAATGGGAAAGATGATTCGCCCTCTGAATACATCCCTGACACCTTTTTCGTCTGACACGATAAGCCCTGCATCTTTTATCTGGGAATCGCTATAGCCGATCTTCTTCAAATATTTCAGGAGGCCGTCTCTCTTATGGGGAGCATAGCCGACAGCAAAACTCTGAAGAGAAACCTCTTCGATTCCTCTTTTCCTGAGATACGTCCGGGCTGTCTCTGAATCCTCGAGGTTCTTGATGAAATATTTCGTTGCTTCCCTGTTCATGGTGAGCAGCTTTTCCCTTCTTTCAGAGCGGTCTTTGTCAAAGGCAAATTCCCCTATCCTGATACCGGCCTTTTTCGAAATGGCCTGCACTGCTTCACTGAAAGAGAGGCTTTCGTGTTTCATCAAAAAGCTGACAACATCACCACCGGACCCGCATCCGAAACAGTGGAATATCTGTTTTGGCTGACTTACCATGAAGGATGGAGTTTTCTCGGCATGAAAGGGACAGAGGGCTTTATAGTTCTGACCGGATTTCTTTAACTGGACATAATCGGATATAAAATCAACGATGTCTACTTTAGATCTTATTTCTTCCAGCAGTCTTTCAAACTTCATTCAACCCCGTGGCGAGATAATTACAATCGCTCTACGAGTCATCGACTGAATCTTCTAAATCCAGAGCATTCGAAAATCTCTAATGAGTTGCCTTGTGTAATTTTATCCAAAAGCAAGTTCAGGCCGAGATTGTCGCTTGAAATGTGTCCTGCAATGATTACATTCAGGTGGTTTTTCTCTGCTTCTTTCCGGTGATCCTCACTCAAGTGCATTGCTACGATTGTGCTTACTCCACTCGTCGTGAGGCTCTCAAATATCTCTTTTGCGCCTTCTGTGCCGCCTGTCATATCAACAAAGATCTTCCCCGTCTTTCTGTTCTTTGCACCAAGAAAGATCCTCGGGCCAACGGTATTGAGCCCGGCATCTTTGTATTCAGGGATGTCCTTGAGTATGGCTATTACGTCCCCTACAAGATAGGGCTTTTTTTCATCGAAAAGCCTCTGGAGATAACTGGCTACCATGTTATCGGCAGGCGTATGAAGACATAGAAACGGGATACCGAGAAGTCGCGCCGCATCCACTGCTCTTGAGTGGTTAGCCGGAAGGAGCTTTCTTTCGACTTCTTTTATCCTTCCGTCCATGAGGTCTTCTGCAATATTAATCGGAACCCCGAACCTGTTCAAAATGTCAGACTGAATATGCATCACATCATAAAGGTTTGCATATGCTCTTCCCTCGGGATGATGGGCGAGGAGGAGATCAACCTGCCTCCCTTTGGATCGCAGGCTGTCGGCAAGGAGAACCTCACCGACCTCGATATCGATACCGGCGAGGGCAGTCCTGATCTCTTCGTCACCGGTCCCGAAGAGAATCCGTGAATCAGAGTAGGGATTCTGGAGGGATTCCATATCGAAAAAGTCTTTCTCGTCAGACTTGAGCTCATCATACGATTTTTTTCTCTGCTCAATGTCCTTTGTGACGACGTCCCTGCCTCGCGGGTCGTTGTTCATACCTGTTTCGATTGCTTTTTGATATATATCTCTTAGTTTCATACCTTTTCCAATAACTCCTTTACCCGCTGATTTACTATCTTTCCGTCGGCTGTACCTTTCACCTTCGGCATGAGGACACGCATGACTTTGCCTATATCTTTTACACCTTCAGCAGAGGATTCCTGTATTGATTCAATGATCAAACGGTCAAGCTCTTCCTGAGTAAGCTGGCTTGGCAAATATGATTGAAGGATTGATATCTCCTGTTTTTCCTTGTCAGCAAGGTCTTCCCTTCCTCCCTTTGAGAATAGCTCAATCGACTCGCGTCTCTGTTTTGAGAGTGTTAAAATAACGGAAATGATTTCTTCTTCAGATAGCTCTCTCTGTTTTTCTACCTGCCTGTTCTTGATGGCTGCCTTAACCATCCGTAAGACAGAAGTTTTCAGTTTGTCGGAGCTCTTTATCGCTCTCTTTAAATCGTCATCGAGCCTCTGATGAAGAGACATTACCTTGCCGTTATTCGCGTTCTTTTGAAGGCTTTCTTCCGAGCGGCGATAGCCTTTTTCTTCTTTCTTACACTCGGCTTTTCGTAATGCTCCCTTTTCTTTATCTCGGAGAGAATCCCTTCACGTTCACACTGTTTTTTGAACTTTTTGAGCGCATTTTCAAAAGAGTCACTCTCAGGAACCCTTACTACGGGCATTCATATACCCCTCCCCTCTGGTTAAGATTTACTTTAAGAATCAGACATAATTCTAACAGTTTACAAAATTATCTGTCAATTTTTTTGATGAAGACAGGAGCTCATGAGTAAGATTGCATTTTTGTCATTCACCGACTCATCTGATCCGAATGCTTTCGGGATAGAAAGGGATAGATTTTCGATGAAGACCCCCTTTGACGACCTTTGATTGCAAGCTTCGGGCACTGAACCGACGGTTCAGCAGGAACGGATACCTCATGTTCCTCCGCCAAAACCCGGAGCAGCAGGAGATGACCCGGCACTGCTTTTTGATGTGGAGCTGCTGAAGAGAGAGAACTTCTTCTTTACCTCTGTCGAACCGCATTGCGGACAGACGGTTTCTTTCTCCGAAGTGCCTATCTTCTGGATCAACGAGAAGGCTGTCTTGCATTTGTTGCATGAATATTCATAAATCGGCATCTGAAGTTTCTCCAAACTTTTTTTCATTATACCATGCATGAGCCTAATTTTAAGGTTCTTCAGACTTTTCTGTGGGAACCATCCATAATTT
>JBGPPR010000063.1:0-6005 GCA_041488675.1 Thermodesulfovibrionia bacterium | reverse complement strand
TCCTTGAAGGGAAAGAATTGCCCGGTATTGCAGTTCTTGCAAATAGAGAAGATTAAATAAAACTATCGGTAACTAACTGGTAGTAGGCTGACAGACCCCAGCATTCCTGTAAGATCCGTTCGAGGCAGAGTGAACCTTGTGTGGTAGCTTTTCGTTCTTGGCAGAGAGTATGCCCCTCTTCATCTCAACAATAGAAGGATTTTTGCATTCGAATTTTTTCACAAGATACGAGACGGCACGTTCCGGTTGTATGACGTCACCACAGGTGAAAATGTCCACAGCTGCATAACCATACTCGGGCCATGTATGAATCGAGAGATGGGATTCGGCAATAACGACGACACCACTGATACCGAAGGGATTAAATTCGTGAAAGGAGTTATTAATTACTGTTGCCTTGGCTTCTTTTGCTGCAGAGATCATAATCTTTCTAACTTTCTCAAGGCCCTTTAAAATCTTGGGATTGCAATCCCGCAATTCAATAAGAAGATGGGTACCTAAAGCATACAATTCTCTACCTCCCTTCAAAAAAAACTTTTATATTAGAATAAAAAAGATACAGCAAAAAATGAAGTGTTGTCAAGAGGTAATTTCCAAGAAGTGGTGAAAAGGGTTGCCTTATGCGCTTTTAATAAGATAATCCATCAATTTGTAGCCTTCCTCGAAATTCAACATGTCCTTTCTTTCGAGAAGCTTCTCATCAAAGGAGGCGCCACTGTTCTGTATCTTTGTTCTGCTGTCAAATATGACAAAAGGGACGGGCTCATCTGTGTGCGTCCTGATCTCAATTGGTGTTGCGTGGTCGGGCATAAGGAGGACACGGTATTCCACGAACTTCTCTAATCCCCTAAGAACAGTCCCTACAACGAGAGCATCAAAATCCTCGATAGCCCTTATTTTATCTTTGTAATTACCGGAGTGTCCTGCTTCATCTGGAGCCTCAACGTGGATATAGACAAAGTCGACACGATTGAGGGCACGCAGGGATTCCTCTGCCTTTCCAATATAGTTTGTATCTAAATAGCCCGTAATACCGGGAACATCAAGTATTTCGAATCCGGCATAGATGCCAATGCCCCGTGCAAGGTCGACCGCAGAGACAAGGGCGCCATCGATAGAGTATTTCTGTCTGAAGGCTGGTAACATGGGTTTCCTGCCCTGTCCCCATAGCCAGATGCTATTCGCGGGTTTCTCGCCTCTTTTTACCCTCTCCCTATTGACAGGATCTCTTTCCAGGATTTCTGTTGATACGAGCATCATCTTTCTCAAAACGTCTTCTCCATTTCCGACAGGCAGATAATCTGTTATTTCCTTACCGAGAATGTCATGGGGAGGAATGCATTCGATATCCACGGGCCCGTGAGACCAGACCATGAGATGTCTGTAACTCACACCCGGAACGAAACGAATATCCTTTGTGCCGAGTTTCGCGTCAATTTCCTGAATGAGTTTCTTTGCTTCCTCCGTCGTAATATGTCCACTACTGTAATCATCCATAACAGCCCTTTTCCTATATTGATCATATTTGAGTGTAATCAGGTTGCACCTGAAAGAGACATCGTCTTCATTCAGGCCTATTCCGATACTTGCTGCTTCGAGTGGAGCCCTGCCTGTGTAAAACTCGACAGGGTCATAACCGAGAATACTGAGATTCGCAACATCGGAGCCAGGATAAAAACCCCGGGGAATGGTCCTGACCTTACCAATAGTTCCTTCTCGCGCAAGTCTGTCCATATGAGGCGTGAATGCCTGCTGGAGAGGCGTTTTTCCATCAAGTTCTTTGATGGGCCTGTCAGCCATACCGTCACCAATAATGACGACGTATTTCATAAGATACCTTCTTCCATTGCCTTTGAAAGGGCGGCAGTCTGACAACCGACCCTTGTCACTGACCTACTCTACTATATCTCCCTCAATAAGCTCAACCACGACTCCTTGCTCTCTGAGGGACTGGATGCCCTTTTCCAGACTAACCTCAGTCCCTTCGATCTCAATGACCATCTCGCCGACAGTCTCCGTGACCCGTGCCATCCTAATATTAGGCATCACATCGTATTTCTTTGCCATCGTAAAAATGACAGGCTCTTTAATCAGATGCTGTGGAAAGGTCAACTTCACTCTTTTTTTCATGCTTCCTCCTTACCCCTTTGTCATTCCGAGCCCTTCGCTTGTCACCCTGAGTGGAACGAAAGGTCTCGCTCTGCCGCTCAGGACAGGCTCCGCGAGGAATCTCGTAGTGAGATTGCTTCGGGACTTTGTCCCTCGCAATGACAGTGTAAAGAAGCGCTACAGACAGGACACCAGAGAACGGGTAACGGTGTCGTCTTCGTTATGAACTTTCTTTCCCTTCAACCCTCATGAAGACGGTTCTATCCATTACAACAGGGAGCAGGTCTATGTCACTGAGGGCTTGTCTTACGTCCTTTTCCCTCGCTTCATGGGTGAGGACAACTAACGGAACAGCTTCGCCCACTCTTCTCCCTTTCTGTATGACCGAGGCGATGCTAATGTTATGACTGCCGAGGATGCCTGAAATCTTCGAGAGGACTCCTGGCCTGTCGAGGGCAGAAAACCTGAAATAATACATCGATACTACATCATCCATCTCTCTTATCCTGAGATTCCTGAGAGTCTTTGCCATGATTGGTATTCTTCCTATAGCGTTTTTTCTGATGTTCCTCGCTATATCAACGATGTCACTCACAACAGCACTTCCTGTAGGCATATCTCCGGCACCCCTGCCATAATATAACGTAGAGCCTGTGGCATTACCCTCCACATATACCGCATTGAAGGGGCCGTCGACTTTTGATATGAGGTATTCCTTTGGAAGCATCGTCGGATGGACCCTCAGTTCCACAGCGTTGTCTGTCTCTTTAGCTATTGCAAGGAGTTTTACCTTGTAACCGAACTCAGATGCAAACCCTATATCCTGGGCAGATACCTTGGAAATGCCTTCTACATAGATACCATTAAAAGAGATGGGAATACCATAGGAGAGAAAGGCGAGGATAGCGAGTTTATGAGCAGAGTCTATACCTTCAATATCCAACGTTGGATCAGCCTCTGCATAGCCGAGGTCTTGTGCCTCTTTTAGTGCTTCCGAAAACTCGACATTTTCTTCCGTCATCTTGGTGAGTATATAATTTGAGGTACCATTTATAATGCCGTAAACAGCCGTTATCCTGTCGGCAACAAGACCTTCCCTTATTACCTTTATGATGGGGATGCCGCCTGCAACAGATGCCTCAAAACCAATCTCTACGCCGGCTTCAAGCGCTGCAGTGAATATCTCATTCCCGGCAGTTGCAAGGAGGGCCTTGTTCGCTGTCACTACATGTTTGCGATTCTGAATTGCTTTGAGTATGAAGTCTTTCGCCGGCGTCAAGCCACCGATGAGTTCTACCACAATGTCAATCTGAGGGTCATTTAGGAGGGCGTCCGCATCGGCAGTCAGAATATCCCGTGGGATATTTACACCCCTGTCTCTTGTAATATCGATGTCAGCAATCCTCTTCAGATTTATTTCAAAACCGGTCCTTTCTCTGAGGATTTCTCTATTTTCAAAAAGAATTTTTACAGTACCGGTACCTACTGTCCCAAAGCCGATTATGCCGACATTGATCATTTGTTAAGCACCTTCTTAATCCCTCTTGTAGCTTGCCTTATCCTGTGTTCGTTTTCTACAAGGGCAAATCGGACATAGTTATCCCCACCCTCTCCAAATCCTATTCCAGGGGATACAGCAACTCCCCCCTCTGTGATGAGAAGCTTACAGAATTCCAGAGACCCCATCTTCCTGAATGGTTCAGGAATTTCCGCCCATACAAACATTGTTGCTTTTGGAGGTTCCACATTCCAGCCGGCCAGCCGAAGCCCCTTTATTAAGGCATCACGCCTCGACTCATAAGTCCTCCTAACTTCCTCAACACAATCCTGAGATCCGCGCAATGCAACGATGCTTGCTATCTGTATCGGCTGAAACATACCATAGTCAAGATAACTTTTTATTTTTGTCAGCGCTCCCACAATCTCCTGATTTCCAACGCAAAAACCGACCCTCCATCCTGCCATGGAGTAACTCTTTGTCATCGAGAAAAACTCAACACCCACATCCTTTGCACCGGGAATCTGGAGAAAACTTGGTGCCTTGTACCTATCAAAACAAAGGTCTGCATAAGCAAGGTCATGCACCACGATCAAGTTATTCTCTTTCGCAAAATCCACAACTCTCCTGAAGAAATCCAGCCCCTCTACAATCATCGTTGTGGGATTATGGGGGAAGTTTATGATCAACATCTTTGGTCTTGGCCAGGATGACTTATATGCATTTTCCATCCCTTTGAAAAAGTCTATTCCAGGACCTATGGGAATATTCCTTATCTCACCACCAGCTATGATGACGCTGTACGGATGGATAGGATAGGCAGGCGTGGGCGTCATTACCACATCGCCAGGTCCGATGACGGCAAGGACAAGGTGTGAAAGGCCCTCTTTCGAGCCTATCGTTACAACCGCTTCTAACTCAGAATCAAGGATGACATCATATCGTCTAAGATACCATTCACAAATTGCATTCCGCAGTTGGGTTATCCCCTTGGAAGCAGAGTATCTATGGTTCTTAGGATTTCTTGCAGCCTCAACGAGTTTATCAACAATATGTTTAGACGGGGCACCATCAGGATTCCCCATGCCGAGGTCAATAATATCGTGTCCTTGGCGTCTTGCCTCGATCTTGAGGGCGTTGACGATACTGAATATGTACGGCGGAAGTCTCTGAATCCTGTTGAATTCAAACATTGTCATTCCTCAGTGATTAGTAAATAGTGAAAAGCATGAAAACATTAGAAAATGATAACTTACTGTTCATCTTGACTATCTGCCGTCTGCTGCTGCATACATCTCATCAACATTCAGCGAACTCCTTACAAGGGGAGACGAGGCAACATACTTAAACCCCATGTTCAAGGCTCGGTTCCGAAGTGTCTCGAAAATCTCGGGTCTTATGTATGCAACAACAGGCAGATTTTTTTTCGAAGGTCTCAGATACTGTCCCATGGTAACAGAATCGCACCCCTCTTTCCAAAGGTCGTTCAGCACTTCAGTAACTTCCTCGAGCGTTTCTCCGAGACCGAGCATGAGTCCGGACTTGGTATGCATGTCAGCCACAATCTTTTTCACATGTTTCAATATATGGAGAGAACGAAGGTAATCTGCCTGAGGTCTCACAACAGGATAGAGCCTCGGAACAGTCTCCACATTGTGACCGAAAACATCCGGTCTTGAACCGAGCACGGTCATCAAGGCGCCCAAATCACCTGTGAAATCAGGAGTGAGCACTTCAATTTTCGCACCTGACAGAATGTTCCTGACAGCCTTAACAGTGCTCGCAAAATGTCCTGCTCCGCCATCAGGAAGGTCGTCTCTTGTCACAGAGGTGATGATAACGTATTTCAATCCCAGTTCCTTTGCTGCCTGTGCAACCCTTTCGGGTTCTTGAGGATCCAGAGGTTCCGGTCTTGAAGACTCCACTGAACAGAAACCACAGTTCCTTGTGCATTTCGAACCAAGGATCATAAAAGTGACAGTTGGCTTGGAGTAGCAGTTGCCGATATTCGGGCATCTTGCTTCCTCACATACCGTGGTAACTTCATGATTCCTGAGTATGCGTTTCGTATCGTGAAGGCCATAAAAGCCCTTTACCCTTATCCATTCCGGAAGTCTCAAAATAACTTCTCCATTCCTGACGGTTATTAAACATAAAAGAAATAGGAAACTTTGTCAAACAAACTCAAAAACCGGTATCGGCAAGATGTTTTCTATTATAATATCTTCACTTCAAAGCGAGGGTTACTGAGTTCCAATGAATGAGGGAGGACACGACTGCAATTGGCATCACTGATCGGGTTAATTTCATCTGTTTCCGTTGAAGGCGAGGTGATCCGAAGAAATCTTGCAAATATCCACGAAGGTGTCCACTGTGGGTTAACTATCCAAGAGGGCAC
>JBGPPR010000062.1:0-6138 GCA_041488675.1 Thermodesulfovibrionia bacterium | reverse complement strand
GCAAGAACTGCAATACCGGGCAATTCTTTCCCTTCAAGGAGCTGAAGTGCCGCTCCTCCACCCGTAGAGATAAAGGATATCGCATCGGAAACTCCTGCCCTGTGCACCGCAAGGTCTGTGTCACCACCTCCAACAATCGTAAGAGCATATGCATCCGCAATGGCACGGGCAATGGCAAAGGTACCCCTCGAAAAGGCATCTATTTCGAACATGCCCATCGGCCCGTTCCAGAGAATGGTCTTCGCGTCATGCAAGGCTTCTGAAAAAAGCTTGACCGTGGCGGGTCCAATATCGCGGGCAGCCCACCCTTCCGGTATCTCAAGAGTGGGAATAATTTTTGTTTCTCCGCCTACCTCTTTGTCCTGCGCTATCACACAGTCCACAGGAAGATAGAATTTTATCCCCATCCCTTTCAGTTTTCTTCTTATCCTCTGCGCTGTCTCAAGCATATCTGCTTCAGCAAGGGATTCCCCGACCTCGTAGCCCATAGCTTTTATAAAGGTGAACGCCATTCCACCACCAATAAGAACCTTGTCAACTTTGTTAATGAGATTCTCTAGAACGTTTATTTTTCCTGAAACCTTTGCCCCGCCGAGAATTGCAACAAAAGGCCTCACCGGATTCTCTATGGCCCCTTTGAGGTACTCGACCTCCTTCTTAAGAAGAAACCCTGCTGCTGCTTGAAGGAATCTCGGCACTCCGACGATCGATGCGTGAGCCCTATGGGCCGTTCCAAAAGCATCATTGATATAAACGTCTGCCAGAGACGCGAGGGCACGGGCAAACGCCTCATCGTTCTTTTCCTCTTCCGAATGGTATCTAAGATTCTCCAGCAGAAGAACATCACCTTCTTTCATCTTCGCAACAAGACCCTCTACCTGACTGCCGACGCAATCAGGTGCGAAGAGAACCTCTTTATTGAGAAGTCTCTGAAGCCTTTTTGCAACAGGTGCAAGGCTAAACCTCGGATCTCTTTTCCCTTCCGGTCTGCCGAGATGTGAGGAGATAAGAACTTTTGCTCCTTCATCAATGGCATAATTTATCGTTGGAAGGGTTGATCGGATCCTCCTGTCATCAGTGACCATCAAATTATCATCGAGGGGAACATTAAAATCTGCCCTGACAAAGACCCTCTTTTTTTTCAGATCGATGTCCTCGATCGTGAGCTTGTTAAATATGTCCTTGATCGGAACAGATTCTGCTGCATTCTTCCTTGCCATGGTTACATCCTTTTGATTAGATAGAGTATCAGGTCTCTGAGACGCGAGCTATAGCCCCACTCATTGTCATACCATGCAAGCACCTTTACCATCTTCCCCTCGATAACCATGGTCAGCTTCGAATCCACTATGGCTGAATGGTCATTGCCGTTAAAATCAATCGAAACAAGAGGCTCCTCAGAGTACTGAAGGACTCCCTTCATTGGCCCTTCGGCTGCCTTTTTCAGCGCTGCATTCACTTCCTCTACCGTGACGTCTCTTGATACTTCCGCAACAATGTCCACAAGAGAGACATTCGGGGTAGGGACTCTAATAGACAGTCCATTCAGCTTACCTTTGAGATCCGGCAACACGAGCCCTACAGCCTTTGCCGCTCCCGTTGTCGTAGGTATCATACTCATTGCAGCAGCCCTTGCCCTTCTCAAGTCCTTATGGGGAAGGTCAAGGATCCTCTGGTCATTCGTATAGGAATGGATCGTTGTCATGAGCCCTTTGACTATTTTGAACTCGCTGTGTATGACTTTTGCTACGGGGGCAAGACAGTTTGTCGTGCATGAAGCATTCGAAATGACCTTATGCTTTTTAGGGTCCAAAGTCTCCTCATTCACCCCCATACAGATGGTGATGTCCGGTTCCTTGGCAGGCGCTGAAATAATTACCCACTTTGCGCCGGCGTCTATATGCTTTGAAGCAGATGGTTTATCGGTAAACCTCCCTGTTGATTCGATAACAATATCCACGCCGAAGTCCTTCCACGGGAGTTTTTCAGGCTCTGTTACCGCAAGAATCTTGATTTCTTCCCCGTCCACGATGAGACTCCCGTCACCTGCTTTTACATCTGCACCGAAAATACCATGCACAGAATCATATTTGAGAAGATGGGCAAGGGTTTTTGCATCAGTAAGATCATTAATCGCAACAATAGAGAATTTACCCTGTCCCTTGCTGGCCCTCAGAAAGGCCCTGCCTATTCTGCCAAAACCATTTATTCCAACACGTATTGCCATAAAACCTCCTCCTGTAAAGTGTTAGTTATGAAATTAAGATGTCAATGAACACTGTTTAAAATGCATTTATAACAACCCCTGTCAGGAGCTTCGGGTAAAAGTATGTTGATTTCGGAGGCATTCGTACTGATGTAAAGGCTGCCTTTTCGACGTCCTCGACCCTCGTAGGATTAAGGAAAAAGGCTGCGCGGAACTTTCCGCTTCTCACCTTATCAAGAGCCTTTCTCACATCCATTTCATAATCGATATCTACCCCTTCAAGCACCTTCTTGAGTACAAGCTCATGCAGAATGATCACTTCCACATCCCTCAGGGTTGGATGAATTTCGGTCAGATTGTTTCCCTTGAATCTGAGGAGGTACCACAGGTTCTCCAGGTTTTGAAAGAAACCAAAGACATATCTTCCGCCTGACATTCTTTTTAAAATATCAAAATCCTGTACAGGGTCGATCTCAAAATACTCAGAGAGTCTCCTGTTCATGTCGTCTGGAATTTCCCTTACAAGTCTATGGGTCGGAAGTATGGTTATACCGCGATCTGCCATATCGGCAAGAAACATGAGCACATAATCAAAGGGCTCCCTTTCGGAAGGAGTCTTCTCTTTGCTTCTCATCTCCCTCTGAAACTCAAAGGATGTCTCATACCTGTGGTGTCCATCGGCAATGAAAATATCTTTGTCCCTGAGTTCTTTCCTCACAGTCTCCATTTCTTCTGTTCCGTCAATCTGCCAGATTTGGTGTGTAGCTCCGGCAGAATCAACGGCTTCGAGGTACGGTTTTGACTGGCTAACCCGGGAAAGGATTGCCGAAACCTTTCCGTCTGTGCTCTTATACAGTGAAAATATGGGACTTGTATTCGCCCTGCACGTTCTGAGAAGGTTTAATCTGTCCTGTTTCGGCTTTGAATAGGTGGATTCGTGGGGATAGATTTTCCCTTTCCCCAGTTCTTCCAGCCTCACAAGTCCGAGAAATCCGACCAGTCTTTTTTCTTTACCCCCGGAGGAATAAGACATCCCATACGCATAGAATGAGGGTTTTTCGCTTATGAGCATTATTCCTTCTTCGATCCACTTTTCCAGATACTGTCTGGCTCTCGTATATTTATTGTTTGTATCATTGTCTCCGGGTTGTTCTTTGCCAAAATCTATCCTGACGACATTATAAGGACTTTTCCGATATAACTCTTCTTGATATTCAGGCGTTATGAGATCGTAAGGAGGAGCCAGAACAGCCTCGGCAGAGACTTTAGTTACATTGTAAAGGACTCCCCTGAAAGGTATAATTTCAGCCATTGTAAAATTCCGGGAAAAAGGATTTGATATCTTATCATGTCGAAGGAGTAAATTCAAACCAAACTCACAAAGCAGTGAACATGCCTGTCACGGATTGTCTCAGAGGACAACCTTGACTTTAATCCAAAGAGGAAATTATAATTCTTAGCTGACATGGGAACATATACGACATACCGTCCTCACAAGATCAGACGAAAGAGGACGCACGGCTTTCTGGAGAGAATGAGTTCACCGGGAGGTCGAAGAATCCTCAAGAGAAGAAGGAACAAGAATCGGAAAAAGCTTACCGTGTAAAGCTGAAAGATTTTTGAGTCCCTTGACCGGAACGGATTTCGAGGCGGTCATCAAAGAGAAGGGTTACCTTCTCTTCAAAATATCACGTCCTTTACTTGAGGCTAAAGGACCTTCCTTTTGACCGCCGACGGCTGACATTGTTGACCGAATAGTAAAACATAATTCTTGAGAATGAAACAGGTTTTCATATCATTGATACAATTGTACCGGTTTATCATTTCACCGGTATTTCCTCAAAGCTGCAGGTTTATCCCGACCTGCTCAGAATATGCTATTGAAGCCATAGAAAAGTATGGCGCTATGAAAGGGATCTACCTGTCATTAAGGCGGTTGCTGCGGTGTCATCCCCTCCACCCGGGCGGGTATGACCCTGTGAAACGGTAATGGAAAAGCGGGCCCTCATTGCCGTTGCAATTTCATTTGTCATCCTCTTTCTCTATCAGTACTTCTTTATAAAACCTGAACCCCGGCAAATACAGAAAAAAGCAGAGGTCGTAAAGAAAGAGGAGACTGCACCGGCAAAGCCCATAGAACTTTCTGTACCTCCCAAGGCCACTGCAGAAGAAAAAGAGATAAAGGTCGATACTGAATTCTATTCAGCAATATTCACAACAAGAGGAGGAACTCTCAAACACTATGAGATCAAGAAATACAAAGATAAAGAGGGGAAAAATGTGGTGCTCCTTAAAGGTCAGGGTCTGGAACCTCCCCTCAGTATAGGCTCAACAGATGAATTTAATCTCTCAGACGCCGGCTTTCATACCTCTGGAAAGGACATTACACTCGATAAAGACAAGATGTCAGACTCCCTCATCTTTGAGTATGCAGATTCTGGATTATCTGTCAGAAGGACATTCACCTTCCATAGTAATGATTACCGGATTGATGTCAAAGATGAAGTCTCAGGATTTCCTGATTACTGGATAACGATTGGAACCGATTTTGGTATTTATGAAAGTAAAGACAGAGCTGCTCACATAGGGCCCGTGCTTCTAACAGGGACTAAAAGAGTCGAGCCTAAACTGAAGGAAGCTGAAAGCTACAGGGATGATCTAAAGTGGATAGCACGAGAAGATAAATATTTCTTTGCGGCCCTTGTCCCTGTTACAAAAGTTGATGAGGCAAAGGTCTGGAAGATGAAGGATTCTTCTATTATTGCATTCAAGAGCAGAGTTGGTACAAACGACTTTATCCTCTATGCAGGCCCAAAGGAATATGACAGGTTAAAGGCCCTTCATGTGGGACTTGAATACATTGTCGACTTTGGTTTCTTCTCAGTCTTAGCCGTGCCTCTTTTCTGGACACTAAAGCTCTTTTATAAAGTTCTCGGCAACTATGGTTGGGCAATTGTCCTTATCACGATCCTAATCAGAATCCCCTTTATACCCCTTGTGAACAAGAGTCAGAAGTCAATGAAAAAGCTGCAGGAGTTGCAACCGAGGATGGCCGAGGTAAGAGAAAAATTTAAGAAAGACCCGCAAAGGATGCAGAGGGAAATGATGGATCTCTACAAAAAATACAAAGTAAACCCTCTGGGTGGCTGTCTTCCGATTATTCTCCAGATACCTGTATTCTTTGCACTCTATAAAATATTGATGATCGCTATAGAGTTGAGGGGAGCACCCTTTATGCTCTGGTTAAAAGATCTTTCTGCACCTGATACGCTCTTTGGACACATTCCAGCATGGTTCCCTGTAATTGGAGGCTTTGCAATAGGACCCTTACCCATACTCATGGGCGCCACCATGATTATCCAACAGAGGATGACACCTACTTCCATGGACCCCGCTCAGAACAGAATCATGATGTTTATGCCGATTATATTCACGTTTCTGTTCCTGAACTTTGCAACCGGTCTTGTCCTCTACTGGCTTATGAACAACATCTTCAGCATCACCCAGCAACTTTACGTAAACCGGAAATTAAAGGCCGAGTCTTAACCCTGCCGTTACCCCAAATATTTGCGGTATACTAATAAAGAAGAGGGTCCAAGGGGGTCGAGGGGTCAAGGATTCCAGCGAAATATTGTAGATACCCACAGGCAAGCCTGTGGCTTACTGCTACAGGCTAACGCCTGATAGCCCTCTTGGCATTCACCCACAGGTAAACCCGTGGAACTCTGCCCTTGTATATTAAACAGCTGGTATTATATGAGGGAACAAGTGCAGCAGACCGATCTGCCCCGGGTCATAAGAGACCGTCCCGAAGCATGGTCGCTGCACCTTATCCCAAGGAAGCCCGAACAGTTGTCGGGACTGGACCACAGGTCTAAGTCCGTATCTGGCAAGGATGGGGTGAAATTAACAAAGGGGACAGAGTGATTATT
>JBGPPR010000061.1:0-6188 GCA_041488675.1 Thermodesulfovibrionia bacterium | reverse complement strand
TGCCTCTCTCGAAAGTTTAACTGCCCAGTGAGTAAAACGGGCAATGCGGGCATCCGGTTCTTCACCGATGAGATTCTCAGGATTCTCAATCGCCAAGCACCTGCTCTGGATACCCGGATGGGCAAAGACTTTCTGCATGATTTCGAGATTTCTTCGGCTGAGTTTTTCTGCATAGTGTTTGTTGAGAATTTTCAGTGCCTTTGACTGATGTAAGCAGTATGGCGGTGTAGCGACCGCCACAGATGCGATACGACCCTCCTCTTGAAGTGTAATCATGCATCGACCCCGAAGAGCCTGAGTCCGCGCCTGATAAACCTGGTGTGTTTCCAAAGCGGCGGTCTGATTCCCAATCTGTAGCCGAAACGATGAATAGAAGACAAGTGCGGGAAACTGAGAGAATCGGAACTGATAAAATTCATGTGAGTATCCATGGCTGTCTGCAATTCTTTTGTGAGCCACTGCAGATCCAATTGTGGAGAAAGATAGAAAACAGGCTTGAGCATCTCTTCTTTGGAGAGCGCCAGTACACCCTGCTCTCTTGAGAGGTATTCTAATTGCGTTCCCGGATATATTCTTATTCCGGTATTGAAAAACGCCACGTCCCCCGGCTTTACGCAGTTCTCCGCAAAGTTCAATGTATCCCGCACGGTCTTCTCTGTTTCACCTGGACCACCCAGCATGAATATCCAGACACAGGGTAACTTGTGACGTCCTATAATTTCAGCAGCGCGATAGACATGTTCCGTCGTGAACCCTTTCTTGAGACCATCAAGAACTTCACCGGAAGCACTTTCTGCGGTTATCCCGATTCCTACAAAGCCTGCCTGTTCCATGGCAGAAAGGAGATCATCATCGATAAAAAGCGGATTCAGCTCCAGGCTCTGAAAACTAACATTCAGATGAGCCCTAAGAAGACCTTCACAGATAGCCATTGCATGTTCATAAGGAGAATTGAAAACATTGTCGACGAACTCAAAATCCCTAAGCCCGGAAGAGGCAGATCTTTTTATCGCATCCACGACACTCTCAGGCTCACACAACCGATAATCCCTTCCCTCGCCCATCGGGTATGTACAGTAAATACACTGATAAGGACATCCCCTTTTAGACTGAATGGGCACTGTAGAGAGATTGGAAAGGTAAGCCTCGATGTTTATCCAGCGATAGAAGTCGGGAACCAAGCAGGACCGTAGCGAAGGTAAAAATGACTCTTTTTTTCTAAAACCTTGATGTTCATAGGTAGCAACACCTAAAACGTGATCCAGATTCTTACCATCTGAGAGGACCTTTAACAGTTCCGGAAAAACCGTCTCACCATCACCGAGTACTGCTAATTGTGCCTCTGAATAGCGAAGTAACTCCTCGGGCATTACTGAAACAGCAGAGCCGCCAAGAACTATCGACGCATGAGAATTTTGGCGGATTATTTTTATTTGGGCAGGAAGATCACTGAAGAACTCAACAGGACTTTTCATGTCATTGTTGTCTATATTCCTGACTGACAGGCCGATGACGTCATATTCACATTCTTGTAACTCAGATGCCAGGATAGGTAAGGGGTCTTCACAGAACATTAAATCCAATAGCCTGACCCTGTGTCCGGCTTTCTCAGCAGCTTCAGCTACGATACATGCGCCTAAGGGCATTACAGGAAAAGGTTGTTTGCTACGGTTGGTGCTGATTAGAAGAATGTTCACATTCTATTGCTTCTGAGCAGTCTTAAACATGAGAAACTTTTTTAAGTAAGCTTTTAAATCTGAAAAAAGGGGAAAAAGCCTTACTACATCTCAGATAATTAGAATTCCTTCTTCTTTTAATCTGTAATAAGGAACAAGGAGATCATTATCCTGAAAATTATCTGCGATTAATATTAAAACTCTCATCACTAACACCCTTCTCTTTGTTTCATCATCTAAAATCTATAATTTTTACTCGCAACTTTTAAAACTTAAGTTTCCTTATTTCGTCGAATATTTCTCCGTAAGCTACAACCTTGGGAAGCCCTGCAATCTTATATGCGGTAAGAGGGTCAAAAAACTCCTCATAGGTGCAATTCTTTGGTTCATGTACATTGAGACATATATAACGAGGTACAGGAAAGGCCTTAAACTTTTTATAATATTCCCTCATGAATCTTATAATTTCAATCCGTTCCTTTGTGAGAGGACATGTCTTGCTCACACCTAATCTATCTGCAAGTGCACAGGCTACTTTTTCATCCCAATCCTCAAAATTAACAAGGAAGTCATCTTCATCTAACTCGATTTTTTTTCCTTCAACCTCAATTACCGGCATAATTACCTCCTTAAAATTTTATTTAAGTCTCGCCTCCGCAGCAGACCAGTTAATGTTCTTAAAGAATGCCTCAATGTAGTCTGCCCTTTTCAGGCCATAGTCTATCATAAAGGCATGTTCAAATACGTCCATAATCAGGACGGGATTACACCCGGCTGGATGGGATACATCATGCTCGTTTATCCAGAAGTTCACCAGTCTACCGTTCATAGGATCCTGATAAAGGACTGTCCATCCTATACCTCGCATGGCCCCTACTGCCCTGAAGTCTTTCTCCCACGTCTCATAACTCCCAAAATCCTCCGCCATCTTTTTGGCAAGCTTTCCATCTTTGCTTATCCCGCCTTTGCCGCCGAGGTTCTCAAAGTAATATTCATGAAGTCTCATCCCGTTGAATTCCCAGCCGAGCCTCCTCTTAAGCTCGGCAAATTCCGGGGTACCTGTCTTGCCATCCTTCAACATCTGATTCAGGATATCCATTACTTTGTTAGTATTAGTAACATAACCTTGATAGAGAGTAAAGTGATTTTTTAAAAGTGTCTCACTGAATCCTTCCATCCCGATGAGTTTCGAATAATCCTTTACAGTATACGGCATAGCCCTTACCTCCTTTTCTGATGTAGCCCTGAGAGGAGCTGCGTGGCTCAACAACATTGCTGCCCCTCCCACGCCTGTTATTGCTAAAAATTCACGTCTGTTCAGCATGACGGTTTTCCCCTTCTTGCAGAGCCATTATTGAATAAAATTATATACTAAAAAGAAAATAGAAACATCAGCATAAATCTGATTTTTTTGTAGGATTTTCTCCTTTTCTTTTATCGGTCTTTATCCTACAAACCTTCGACGAGGATAGGTCCAGAATCCTTCTTCTTTCAGAAAGATTCCCGATAAGCGGGAATGACAATCATGAGACATTACTTATGAACCTCCTTAGTACTACGAAATTCTCATCAAGATTCGCTCAAAGAAGTTTCTTCACAGCGCTGAGGGCCTTATCGTAATCAGGGTGATTCGTCAACTCCGGGACGATCTCTATATATCGTATAACATCACCCTTATCAATAATGAAAATGGAACGCGCAAGAAGTCTTAACTCTTTTATCAATACTCCATAGGCATTCCCGAAAGAGGCATCTCTGTGATCCGAAAGAGCCTGAACTTTATCGATACCTGCAGTGGTGCAGAACCTTGAGATGGCAAAAGGAAGATCCATTGTTATGTTCAATATCACCACATCCTGAGGCAGCAAAGCAGCCTCCTGATTGAACCGCCTCGCCTGCATATCACAGACAGGGGTATCAAGGGATGCTGATACACTGATCACTTTTGTCTTTCCTCCGAAATCTCTTAACCTGACCTCCTTGAGGTCTCCATCGACTATAGTAAAATTGGGAGCTTTGTCTCCGATTTTGATCTCTGCGCCGATAAGCGTTACAGGATTACCCTTGACAGTAACAATACCCTTTCTTTCCATGATAACCTCCTTTCTCTTCTTCTTTATTTCTTTAGCTTGAAGGTCACTTAGAGATTAACATATCAATTAATCTAATAACAGACAGAAGATCAGAAGACGATTTTGGAGCGGTTTCTTTTGCCGATAGTCATACGAGCAATCTTAGCCTACATTATTCAGACAACGCTAAATTTTATCTGTATAAAGACTTAGAGGTTCTTCAGGGAATTGTGTAGATAAACCCCCCTTTGGAAAAGGGGGGTGAGGGGGGATTTAAATTGAAGGGATACCAGTTTTACAGGCAGAGGGCAATAGGCAACTGTATCATTGATTCTTAAAATCTCCCCTATCCCCTCTTTTCCAAAGAGGGGTCTAAAAGTATCCGCAGAAAAGTCTGAAGAACCTATTTATACATGACGACTTATATTATTGCGCATAAGATACGATTATCAAAACGTCTGTCATGCCGGCTTGTCCGGCATCCTTCCGGGAAGAAAGATTCCCGACAAGCGGGAATGACACAGTATGCGCAAAAACTTATGACGCTGTGTATAGAAGATAACTTTACTCGACATTTCTGATTATATCAGCGATCGTGATGTTACTTGATTCCAGGAGCTGTCCCAACAACGTGAAACCACCGCATGGTGGAGAATTCTTTCCATGCCCGATAAAATCACAATTCTCTTCATAAAAGGGACAAGCCACGCACATATATCTTGTGAGCGCTTGTTCAGTAGTCTCAGCCAAAACCCTGTCAGCCTTTTGAAAAGGAATGTCCTTTCCGTCTTGCAATAACTTCTCGATTATTAAATAACCTTTACAGGAAAGTTCATCATTCTTCCCGGGCTTGAAATGAGGGCAGCAATCTTCGCAGAGTCTATTTTTCAAATCCATATCATTCACATTATAATAATTTTATGAAATATTATCTTTCGCCGGGTGCTGTCCTGAAGTGGCTCGAGATTCCCTGCGTATATCATATCAAGAATGATGAGCTCTATGAACTTGATCAAGACGCTTTCGACTTCCTGAAAGATTGTTCCGGATCCGGATGCCATTCTCATGACAGTGAATTCTTAGATTATTGCCTTCAAGAAAAACTGGTGACGAGGAAGATAGTTGCTGTAAAACGACCTCCTCTTGTAAAGTCACCTGATCCTTCCCTGAGATACCTGGAATTACAGATTACGAACAAGTGCAACCTCAGATGCAGACATTGTTATATTAATCCACCCTCACCTCCCTTTAATGCCTCCTTTAGTAAGGGTACCCGCCTGCCGTCCGTCGGGCAGGGACATAGAGGGTTCAAAAAGGCGATGGGGGAACTTTCAGAAGAGAATCGAAGTGAGCTTTCTATCAAACAAATAAGAACAATTCTGAAAGAATTTGAACAGATGCAGGGATTACGTGTCCTTATAACCGGGGGAGAACCGCTCCTTCACAGCAAATTCGAAGAGATAAATGAGATGCTTCCTCAATTTTTGTTGAGAAAGGTTCTGTTCTCCAACGGTATCCTTTTAGACGAAAAGAGAATAAAAAGACTGAATGTCGATGAGATACAGATCAGTATAGATGGGTTTGAAGATGCTCATGATTCTCTGAGGGGAAAGGGTACTTACAGGTTGGCAATGAAGGCAGCTCAGCGCTCACTCGATCATGGTTTTCATGTTTCCATAGCCACAATGATACATCCTAAGAATCTCAGAGACTTTGATGAAATGGAGAGATTATTTAAAGACATGGGTATAAAGGAATGGACTGTCGATGTTCCATGTGTAACAGGGAGGTTAGAACAAAACACGGAATTTCAGATAAGCCCCGAAATCGGAGGAAGATATCTCAAATATGGGTATGGCGGCGGTCTCCACACCGCAAATCCAGGCTTTGCATGCGGATTACATTTAATGGCAGTTATGGCCGATGGGAAGGCAGCAAAATGTACCTTTTATTCTGATAATGCTGTTGGCAGAGTTGAAGAGGGATTGAAAACATGCTGGCAGAAAATAGGACCAATCAGACTTGACGAACTTAAGTGTGACTGTGATTTTATCGAATCCTGCAGAGGGGGATGCAGATACAGGGCTGCACTCTCTGGTGATCTCCGTGGAAAAGACCTTTACAGATGTGCTTTTTACGGTGTCATGTAATCCGTCTTATTCATATATCCTTACGCCCAAGGTGTGCCCCCGTCAACAATACTGTGCTCTTCCCACATGAACCAGCTTCCAGTATCAGAGAGGAAAAAATGGGTATTGGAAAATATATTATAATGCTCCTGTTCTTCTTTAATGAGCCGCTCGAAGAGTATTTTTTCTTTTTCTGTTTTTGCCTCTGAGGCAGCCTTCTTATAGAAATCGATTCCTTCCTTTTCCATCTGCATTGCGATTCTAAATGCATCGAGTTCATCCATCGTACTTTCTACTTTTTCCATCATTTC
>JBGPPR010000060.1:0-6244 GCA_041488675.1 Thermodesulfovibrionia bacterium | reverse complement strand
GTCTGTTGCAAGCCCTTCTTTGCTTTAGCATTTTCAGGATCAATCTTCAATGCCTTTTCAAACGCGGCTTGAGCTCTTTTTTTCATACCTCCATTGAAATAAATATGGCCGAGGTTGGCATAGTGATCCGGATTGTAGGGCTCAAGCCTTATTGCATGAACCAAGGCTTCTTCTGCATCTTTGAGCTTCTTATCCATTTTTGTGTAGGTAAGAGAAAGGTAGCTCCAGTACTTGGCATTATTTTCGTTCAGTTTAACAGCCCATTTAAAGGCGTCAGCAGCACCCCAGAAGTTTCCTTTCTTGAATTCCTCGACCCCGCGCCTGAACTGTTCTTCTGCATTCTGAGAAGTTACAATTTCTTCCTCCCGGACTTTTCCTGATGCGTGGGAATATTCTCTTCCTGCTTCATGATCCCTGAGCGATGTATACGCCTGTGTTATCGCATCGAAGATTGCAGGGAGCTTGTCCTTGAGTCCGGGGTCACTGGAATCAAAATGCCTGTCAGGATGAAATTCCTTTGCGAGTCTGTAGTAGTGTCTCCTTATTGTTTTTTCATCTGAATTTCCATCAATGTCAAGAAGTTCATTTGGACTGAGCTTATCGAGCTTTGCGTATATCTCGTCAACTCTCTTTACAAAAGCCTCTTCCTCCTCTGATACAGGTTTCAAGATATCTTCCACCGTCACTGTCTCTTCGGGTTTTTCTATCACCCTTTCTTTTTCCTCGATTGTGCCTATAGACCATAAGGTATAGAGAGTCTTTAGCGCCTCAAAAGAGCCGATGGATGAACTTTCAATGATCTCAGTGATTGTCTTCTTCCCATCGATCATGGAGAGTACCGTTCTGTCTTGAGAACTAAATTCTATATCCTGAAAAAGACTTGCAGGGTCTGTGCTCAGTTGAAGGATAGCTTCCATACCAGGCAATTCATTTTTCATCTTAATCAAGTTCCCCACTCTCTGGACGCCCTCGTATATGAGATTGCCCATACTCATCTTCAGGGTTATTACTTCATCTGCAGGTATTTGTCCTTCCAGAAATTCATATTCGGCATCATCGAGCGGAAAGAGACTGTAAATTATTTCCCTCACCTGATATTTTACTCCCCAAAACAGATCCTTTGGCGTGAGGTAACCGAGTTCTACAAGTATCGTGCCCTGTCGTTTGTTTGTTGTCTTTAACAGCTTGACAGACTGCTCATACTGCTCGATGGTAATCTTCCTTGCTCTGATAAGCATCTCACCTAATCTGTCATCTTCGTACGTTGAAGAGGCAAAGATAGCATTCCCTCTATCAAGGTATATCTTTTTCACGAAGGCGGATGTTCTGACGTTAAGAGTGCCTGTCTTTCTATTTCTGTTCAGATAAACGAGGATTTTTGGAAGGGGAACTTCTTTGATACTGCCTTTAAGCGGAATTTCTATCACTTGTATCTCTTCACTTCGAACCGGTATATCTCCGGTTCTTCCCCGGGGAGGATACAGGCCTTCAACCTTGTAATCCTGATCTGTTCATCGATAGTATCAACTCCTTCAATGTCAGGCAGGAGAAGTCCTTTCCTGTTTCCACAGACGAGAATTATACCATATTTCTTAGGATCGAGTTCTTTAAGATCGGTTACTTTTTCCGGCGGCGAAAGGATATCGACGCAGTATTCAAGACCTTCGAGCTCATCTTCCCGGACAGAATGAAACCGGGGATCTGTCGTTGCTGCGGATACGGCATTCTTTATAGTCTCGATAGCCACACATGCATGGGAGGGCGAAAAAGTTCCTATGCATCCCCTGAGTTGATCATCCTTCTTGATACAGACAAAAACGCCCGCCTTCTCATCCATCTCAGGCGAAAGAGCTTCGGGCGGTTCAATGATCTCACCTTTCCTGACATATGTTTCTATACTCTTCTTTGCGAGTTCAACAAGAGGGTGCATCTATTTTCCTCTTGAAAGCATATAGTCAGCAATGGCAAATAGTGAATCCCTTGCAGATGAATCTGCAAAAATTGTCAGTTCTACCTTTGCGTCAGAGAGAAGATCACGGGCTCTTTTCAGAGAGAGTTCGATTACGTTGTGTTTTTTAAAGAGCTCCAGTATTCTTCTGAGGTCTTCTTTCTTGAAGCCATTCCGGATGAGATTCTTTACTTCTTCTACCTCGTTGTTCGAAGCAGTTTTCAGAAGGTATATAAGGGGAAGGGTAATTTTGCCTTCTTTGAGGTCTTTGCCGAGGCGCTTGCCGAGTTTTTTCTCATTTGCCATATAATCAAGAATGTCGTCTGCAACCTGGAATGCGGTCCCCGTCTTTGTGCCGAAACGTGAAAGGGCATTCTCCTTATCTTCAGGGAGAGATCCGAGGATACCACCTATTCTGCACGCAGCAGAGATTAAGGATCCTGTCTTTGCTGAGACTATCTTGAAATAGTCCTCTTCCGTTATATCCGGGTCTCCGGTCTTTGTGAGCTGAAGGATTTCTCCCTCCGTCATCCTCGTTGTTGCCTCGGAGAGGGCTTCCATGATCTTCTGATTCTTGTGCAGAACGGCAAGATGTAAGGCGTTGGAATAAAGGAAATCACCGACGAGGATGACAACCTGATTGCCCCAGATCGAATGGGCCGGCAGTTTACCCCTTCGCACCTCAGCGGCATCAACAACATCGTCGTGGAGCAAGGAGGCGGTGTGTATCGATTCAACAATACCTCCGAGGGTGAAACGGGCATCTCCCTTATACCCGGCCATTTCCGCACTGAGGATGAGCATCAGTGGTCGAATTCTTTTCCCACCACCTTCTATAAGGTGGTTTCCGATGAGGGGGATTGGAGGGACATTGCTCTGGAAAAGGTCTTTCAGCCTGTCTTCAATGATCCGCAGTTCTGATTCATAGGATTCGAAAATTTCTTGAATATCCACGTTTTGATGATAGGATAGCTTCCATTTTAAAGTCAAGGTCACAGATTAGAGGCTTAAAGGCTGATGCCGGGAAGTAAGCCATTGAAGAAACCTTATTTTTGATATATCCTACAGGGAGCCCCGGGTTTGGAAGGGTTGCGGAAATGCCATGAATGAAACATTATTGGACTATCTGAGATCTAATCCAATCATTGCCAAACATAATCTGTCCGATCAGGAGATCAATGACCTGGCAGGCTACATCAGGAAAATTTTCCCTTCATCACAGGTAGAAGAAGTCATCCGGATGGTGGAGGAAGTGATAGGAATCAGTCCGGCCCTGGGCTGGAAAGAAATACTCGAGACGGTAGCAAGGAAGGTCGTTGAGTTCCTCAATGCAGAGGCGGCAACTATTCGTGTCTTCGATCCCGAGACAGGCAGGCTTGTTGCTTTTGGCTCGTATCAGTACGCAGAGATAGCACGATTAAAAGACATCCCTGTTGAGAAGTCAGTGGCGGGAAAGGTCATAAAGAGCGGCAAGAGTTATCTTGTGCCGAATATCCTGTCAGAGCCGGATTACCAGAATAAGGGTATTGTCGAGGAGTATGGTTTTAACTCCCTTATGGCAGTGCCGATACAAATCCCCCGGTTTCTTGAGAATAAACCTGACATTCAGGGTACCATTCAGATCTACTATAAAGAAAAAGATAGAACCTTTGATCCCCTTGAGGTAACGAGTGCTGAATTATTGGCCAGAAGGGCGAGTTATGTACTTGCCAAGAAACGTATACTGGAACTTCAGAGACTAAATCTCTTGAAAGAAAAAATTGTCGAAAAGATCTTTGTGAAACTCAGCCACCGTGAGGGAATCAAGATGAAGGATGTGTTCGGACTGATGATTCCGGAACTGGAAGAGATTATGCAGATACAGGGCTGTTCATTATTTACAGTTGCCCTTGATAGAAAACACGTTCATATTGAACTTGAATATCCCGCGGGTCAGGGGACTCATGATATACACTGCATGTTCGCGATACAGGAACATCCTTATATTGACGCATTGGTTAATCATACGGAGAAGCGCGGTGACTATGAATATGAGAGGATAGAGACATCCTATATTCTTATTAAAGATCCCGTACGGAGCAGCTTGTCAAATGAGGAATTGAAGAGATATGCATCAAAGAATAACGTTAATTCCGTGCTGCTGATTCCTCTTAAGGCCAGAGATGAAATCAATTATTTTCTGGTTTTCTATGCGAAAGACAGACGACAGGAATTTACAGACCAGGAGATTGAACTCCTCAGCTTTTTCGGCAAAGAAATTATGAAGGCACTCAGGATCGAAAAGCTGGATGATATTTTGCATGATTTCAAGAATCCCGGTATTGCGATAGCCGGCTTTGCCAAAAGGGCAAAAAGACTCCTCGAAAAAGAAGATATCGGGAATGTAAAGGACAAGATAGCTGAATATCTGGATATTGTTCTGAATGAAGCAATACGGATGCAGGAGATTGCGATTTATCCGAATATCGAAGGCCGTGAAAGGGTCATTGACCTGACAGAGGTGCTGAGGAGCCGTTTCAGAATTAACGAAGAGGCTATGAGAGAGCAGAAGAGGACGAATATCGTACTGGTGCAGGTGGAATTAGAAAAGGGGCTGTACATTTACTGCTATCCCTTTGCATTGGAGCGCGTCCTCGATAACCTGCTTGACAATGCTACAAAGGCTGTTCCTGGAGAAGGCGGAGAATTATCCATAAAAAGCTATCGGGTGGATGAAATGGCGTGCTTTGAGATTCGGAACACGGGGAAAATACCGGAAGAGAGCATAGACCAAATCAGAAAAGGGGAAGTGAAGGGCAGGGGCCTGAATATTATCTATCGTTTTATAGAGACGATGCAGGGGAAACTCGAGGTTTACACTGACACTGATTCAACGACGGTCCGCGTGATGCTTCCGCTTCATCGGGAGTGATTGAGTAGAGGCGATCACAAAAATCATAGGCAGAAGAACTGTATGGGAAGGGAAGTTTTTCAGGTGTGTCATCACAACCTATGTCGATTCAAAAGGTGAAACAAGGGAATGGGAATTCTTTGAAAGAGTTAACTGCAAGGGAATAGTTGTCATTGTACCTGTGACAGATGATAAAGAGGTGCTCCTCGTAAGGCAGTTCAGGCCTCCTGTGAATGGATATGTCATTGAATTCCCTGCAGGTCTAATGAGTGAAAGGGAGGATACCCTAAAAGAAGCAGCAATGAGAGAACTCTTGGAGGAGACAGGTTATTCTGCGGGAAATATTGTCTATCTCACTGAAGGTCCTCTGTCATCAGGCGCTTCAGGTGAAGTACTCAGCGCCTTTCTTGCAACAGGCCTTGTATTTCGGGGTATGGGAAAACAAGATGAGACAGAGGATATAGAAGTCCTTAAGATACCAATAGGTGAGATCTATCAACAATTATCTGATCTTAGATCCGATGGTAACCTTATTGATTTGAAGATTTTTGGTCTTTTAGAACTTGCGAAGAGACATATTCGCTTCTGATAAATTTTACACCCTACGGTCTCTGCCGCAGGATTCCTCACTTAAACCCGAAAGTTCTCTTTCACCATTTCAGATCGATCTTACGAAATTTACCTTTTCCTACTTTGATGATATGTTCCCCTTGTGGCAACATTTCATTTGGGTCTGTTATTTTAATGTCATTAACCTTGACGCCTCCTTGCTTAATAAGCCTCATAGCCTCGCTTGTACTTTTAGCCAGTCCTGTTTCTTTCATTATCTGGGGAAGCCAATTAACATTTGCCTTAACAGTGCCTGTCATCTTAAAGGATGGCAAGGGTAATTCTGCAGTTGCTATATTTCTACGTTCAAAGATTTCTTCATAAACATTCTTTGCTTTTTCTGCCTCCTCAAGGCTGTAATACCTTGCAACTATCTCCATTGCGAGCTTTTTCTTTTCTTTTCTGTCGTCAAAAGAATCCTCCTGCGCTCTTTTCCCGAGGTAGTTAAGTTCGTCTGTAGAAATATGGCTGAGGAGTTCATAGTAACGTATCAATAATTTCTTATTTGGTATTTCCATTATTTTTTTAAATATTCCTCTATTGTCAGGGTCATGGTAAACAGCAGGTTCTGCAATACCTATATAATTTCCGAGGCTCTTGCTCATCTTCTTGATTCCATCGAGACCTTCAAGCAGAGGCATGAGGATGAGTGACTGCGGTTCCTGGCCATATTCTCTCTGCAGCTCCCTCCCGACAATCAGATTGAACTTCTGGTCTGTTCCTCCCAGTTCAATGTCAGCCCTCAGTACCACAGAGTCGTATCCCTGTATCAAGGGATAAAGGAATTCATGGATGCT
>JBGPPR010000059.1:0-6264 GCA_041488675.1 Thermodesulfovibrionia bacterium | reverse complement strand
GAAGGGAGAGGCTTACCAAAGGGCATGGTTCCTGAGGAAGATGCCACAACAGAAATCAAGAAAATGGAGAAAAAGCTTCTCGATAGTCGAACTGCATTCCTCAATATGCTCAGAGATCTTGATTTTTCTTGTAAGGAACTCAAAAAGCTTTGCGAAAGTCTTGTCGCTGCCTTTATTAATGCCCTCGACGCGAAGAGCCCTTGGACGAAGGGCCATTCAGAGCGAGTTACAAGTTATGCTGTTGCGATAGCTCGAGAAATGAGCCTAAGCTGGAAAGACGTTGAAACTCTCAGGACAGCAGCGCTTCTTCATGACATCGGAAAGATAGGAACCTATGAAGTGATTCTTGATAAGCCTGAAAGCCTAAGCATCGAAGAAATAGCTCTTGTAAAAATGCATCCTGTAAAAGGTGAGGAGATTCTCAGTCCAATAAGTCAATTGAAAGATGTCCTCCCAATAATAAGAGGACACCATGAGATGATAGATGGAAAAGGTTATCCTGATGGACTGAAAAACAATGAGATACCCCTTCTGTCAAGAATAATAGCTGTGGCTGACTCCTTTGACTCGATGGTTTCGGAGAGACCCTACAGACAAAGGGTTAGCATAGAAGATGCCTTTACAGAGTTGAGAAGGTGCAGCGGCACACAGTTTGACCCGCAGGTCGTTGATGCCTTTTCAAGAGCAAGTGCGAAGTATGTTTTATTTTAGTGTATTGCATCCGTAATACCTTTACTTATTGTCATTCCGGACTTGTCGTAGCGACTCCCAGCGAAGACTCGCATCGAGATCCGGAATCCAGTTTTTTTTCTTCAAAGAGACAGAACTGTTCCATTACCCTTACCAGTAGCAGTATAAGCTTTAACAATTTTCTCACTTAAGCCCCAGCACATCCTGCATATCATAAAGGCCCGGGGGTTTTCCTGAGACCCAGAGTGCTGCCCTTAGGGCGCCTCTTGCAAAGGTATCCCTGCTCGATGCCTTGTGGGTTATCTCGATCCTTTCGCCAAGACCTCCGAATATAACGGTATGCTCTCCCACTATGTCACCTGCCCGTATCGTCTGTATACCAATTTCTTTTTTAGTTCTCTCCCCGATGAGCCCTTTCCTCGCATATACAGCAACCTCGTCGAGACTTCTGTTTGTGGCCTCTGCAAGTACGTGAGCCATCTTAAGTGCCGTCCCGCTCGGTGCGTCTTTCTTTAATCGATGGTGTGCCTCAATAATTTCTATATCGTATTCGTCACCTA
Source organism: Thermodesulfovibrionia bacterium (assembly GCA_041488675.1). GTDB lineage: Bacteria > Nitrospirota > Thermodesulfovibrionia > Thermodesulfovibrionales > SM23-35 > DASPRG01. The sequence goes on along the minus strand of JBGPPR010000059.1, from coordinate 5,014 downwards.
ATACCTTTGCTATGTCCTGCAGGACCCTCAAAAGAACATTTACGCCGGTACTCATATTAGATGCCACAACGCAGGGTATACTTCCCGTGGAAGCCTCCATCTCCTTCATATCATCCTTTAAAAACCCTGTAGTACCGATTACCATCGCCTTACGGTATTTAGATGAAAGTCTTATGTTCTCTTTCGTTGAATTCGGGGTAGTAAAATCAATGATTACATCGCTGTTTTCAATAATATCTTCAAGCCTGTCAGAGAGCTTGACCCCTGTTTCACTTATTCCTGCAGTGAATCCGGCATCCTTTCCTACTGCCCCATGTCCCTTTCTTTCAAAGGCTCCTGTAAGTCTTAGCTCCGGATATTCTCTTGCAAGAGCAATAATCCTGCTTCCCATTCTCCCGGATGCGCCTGCAACTATTATTCGGGTCATAAAAACCTCCTCATCAATACAAACGTAATAAATAGCGCGTCATTGTGAGGAGCGAAGCGACGAAGCAATCCAGTTTTTATGAGATTGCTTCGCTATCGCTCGCAATGACAATGTAAAAACATTTAGTGTGTTTACTATAGATAAGAGCGAAGAGCAAAGAACGAAGAGTTAAGATTCTTTGTCTTTTTTTATCTGCTCATTGCTCTTTGCTCTCTGCTTCATGCTTATCGCTCTCTGCATTTTGCTCTTCCTCAGTTTTTTCACCTGCAATTTTGTATTCTTCTGATACCCATTTCCCGAGATCTATCAGTTTGCATCTTTCTGAACAAAAAGGTCTACAGGGATTTTCCTCCCATGTAGTTGCTTTCTTGCATATGGGGCAGATGATCTTCATGTAATTTCTTCAATCAGAATTATTTCTTGTCAAGCTACTTTCGCGTCGGCAAACCTCGATAACTTTTTTCTCAGGAATTGACCGGTATAAGAGTCAGGGTTCATGCAAACTTCTTCAGGAGTACCTTCTGCAATTACTCTTCCGCCTTTATCTCCTCCCTCCGGTCCGAGGTCGATAATATAATCGGCAGATTTTATCACGTCAAGGTTGTGTTCTATGATGACAACGGTGTTGCCGAGATCCACAAGTCTGTTCATGACATTGAGCAATTTGCTGATGTCAATATAATGGAGTCCTGTTGTGGGTTCATCGAGGATATAGAGAGTGTTGCCCGTAGATTTTCTCCCGACTTCCTTGGAGAGCCTTACTCTCTGTGCTTCGCCTCCTGAAAGTGTTGATGCGGGTTGTCCGAGTCGTAAGTACCCGAGACCGATGTCTTCGAGCACCTTAAGTTTCCGGCTTATATGAGGGATTGATGAAAAGAATCCAAGAGCCTCTGATACAGTCATATCGAGAATCTCGGCAACATTCTTATCTTTGAAGGTGATATCAAGAGTCTCTTTATTGTACCTTTTTCCCTTGCAGATGTCGCAGGGTATATAAACAGATGGAAGAAAGTGCATCTCTACCCTGATCAGCCCGTCTCCCCGGCACGATTCGCATCTCCCGCCTGAAACGTTAAAACTAAACCTAGATGGTGTGTACCCCCTTATCCTTGCATCAGTTACCTGTGAAAATAACTCTCTGATAAACGTGAAAACCCCTGTATAGGTTGCCGGATTAGATCTGGGTGTTCTCCCGAGAGGCGATTGATCAACGCAGATCACGCGGTCTATCTTGTCTGTCCCTATGATCTCCTTATGTTCTCCAGGAATCGCTTTGCTCCCATAGAGTTCCTTCATGAGAGCTTTATAGAGTATTTCAAGTACAAGCGTACTTTTACCTGAGCCCGAAATACCTGTTACGCACGTAAAGCTTGCAATCGGTATGCTTACATTAATATCTTTGAGATTAAATTCCCTGGCACCTAATATCCTGATAAAATCCTTTGGTTTTCTCCTTACAAGAGGGGTATCTATTGATACAGCCCCGCTGAGATATCTACCGGTTACTGACTTTTCGTTTTTCACTATCTCCTCCGGGTTTCCCGAAGCCACAACCGAGCCGCCATTGAGACCGGCGCCAGGCCCCATATCTACTATATGATCTGCCCAGTTTATTGTTTCCTCATCATGTTCGACAACAATTACGGTATTACCGGCATCGCGTATGAATGAGAGGTTCTCAAGCAGTTTTATTGTGTCCCTCGGGTGCATGCCGATAGTTGGTTCGTCAAGCACATAGAGAACACCTGTGAGGGAAGATCCCAGTTGTGTTGCAAGCCTTATCCTCTGCGACTCTCCACCAGCAAGCGTGAGGGACGACCTATCGAGGGTGAGATAACCGATCCCCACCTTGTTGAGGAAATTAAGCCTGTCCTTGACTTCCTTGAGAACACGAGATGCAATTGTCTGTTCTCTTTCAGAGAGCGCCAGATTGTTGATAAAAAGCAGCGCATTCTCTGCAGACATCCCTGCGAATTCCCCGATATTCATGTTCTGTATCTTTATGCTAAGCGCTTCCTTTCTTAATCTCAGTCCATTACAGAGCCTGCAGACTTTATCATCCTCAAGCTCAGTCGATTCCTCTTCAAGATTCTCGAGACCAAGGCCTTTACACCTTGGGCAGGCGCCTTGCATGCTATTAAAGGAAAAGAACATGGGGTTTATCTCCGGGTAACTAATGCCACACTTGGGGCACGCCATAATTTTTGAAAACAGAATATCTCTGTTTTCGTCAATTAAATTCATTATCACAGTATCCGAATAACTGAGTGCTGTCTCAATGGCATCCTTTATCTGCCGTTCGATTCCCAGCTTCAGAATAAGCCTGTCTATAACTATCTCTATTGTATGACGTATCTGCTTCTTGAGTCCGATATCCTGCGTCAGGTCGATCATCTTCCCATCTATCCTTGCCCTTATAAACCCTTCTCTTCTCATCTGCTGAAGTTCTTTCCTGTATTCACCTTTTCTGTCCCTGACTATAGGAGCCAGGATTTGAAGACGGCTGCCATGGGGTAAGGACATAACAGCTTTGATGATATCCCCAGATTCCTGTTTGGTTATGAGAGAGCCGCAATTATAACAGTAAGGTTTCCCTATCCTTGTGTAGAGGACCCGCATGTAGTTGTATATTTCGGTAATTGTCCCAACTGTCGAGCGGGGACTCCGTATAACAGTTTTTTGGTCTATGGCAATAGAGGGAGATAATCCCTCGATATAGTCAACATCAGGTTTCCGGATTTGTTCGAGGAACTGCCTTGCATAGGTAGAAAGGCTCTCAACGTAACGCCTCTGTCCCTCTGCATAGATCGTGTCAATGGCGAGTGATGATTTACCCGAACCTGACGGTCCCGTAATCACCGTGATTGCATCTCTGGGAATGGACAGGTCGATATTCTTGAGATTGTGCTCTCTTGCACCCTTTATGGTAATAAAATCCAACATACTATATGAAACATGTCAATTGCTGAGATCGGCATAGGATATTTTTAACTATAACATAAAAATATGTAGCATAAGCCTTAAGACGGTCTTTTCCTTTGCTATGAAAGGTTCTTCAGACTTTCCTGTGGAAGTAGTTTATAATTCTCTTTGTTTAACTGGAGACTCCTTCTTTGTCACCCCTCCCTTGATGGTCGCCTTGGGCGACTCGTCCGCACTCAGGCGGACTCGCCGAGGAGAGCCGAGGAGAGGAGGGGATTGAGGGGAGGGTGATCCAAAATGTGTCCTTATTACCTGAAACATCCTACGTTTTCTGATGGTCGTCCTATCTAAAGGAGTTACTAAGGAATTCATACTTATTGATTCACCCTCTCCCTTCCCCTCTCCCCTCGATGGAGAGGGGTGGCTCGTATCCATACATTTTCTGGAAGAACCTTCTAAAGCTTTATTCTGAAAAAGGAAATGAGCGGTGTTGTTTAAAGAATGAAAAATGTTGTAATATATTCATATGAAAAAGATGTTCGTGCTGATGTTCCTACTTCTTTTTCCTGCAATCTGCTTTTCGCAACCCTCGATAGTCTTTGATTCAGAGAGTCATGATTTTGGGACCATACAGCGGAGCGAAAAAATTGAGCATACCTTCGATTTTAAGAATAATGGGAATGAAGAACTTGTCATAGAGAGGCTGCAACCCGGATGAGGGTGCGCAGCTGTGGTGGCTAGTTCGAGCCGCCTGAAGCCAGGAGAAACTGGAAAGATTGCCGCAACGATAGATATAAAGGGTAAAATAGGTTATATCACCAAGACAGTGAAAGTCTTTACGAATGACCCTAAGAAGCCCACGGTAAATCTTGTCTTGAAGGCACTCATAAAGACTACCCCTGTCTCCCCATAGTAAGCATTTACCAGTTCATTAGTAAAATCACATTTAGCCAACCATTATGTCATTCTGGCTTGTCCAGAATCCTTCTCCTTCAGAAAGATTCCCGACAAGCGGGAATGACAATCATGGGACATTACTTGTGAACTCCTTAGTAGTTTCTTGACATCCCCTCATTTTGCATGCAGTCTATAATATGGAGCATTCCTGGGTATGGCTGTCATTAGTCGCTGCTTTTACACTTGCGACGAGTGATGCCCTTACGAAAAAGGCCCTTGCCTTCCATGATGAGTATGTTGTTGCATGGTTAAGGCTTGTCTTTTCGCTGCCGTTGTTACTTATCCTTTTTTTATTTATACCCGTGCCCAAGCTTGATAAAGAATTTTATACTGCCTTTGCTTTTTCCCTGCCCCTGGAGATTGCATCAATTATTTTGTATATAAAGGCTTTACGGCTTTCGCCCTTGAGCCTCACCCTTCCGTTTCTTGCGCTGACGCCGGTTTTTCTCATTTTTGTTTCTTTTATCATACTCGGCGAGAGAGTTTCCTTTGCGGGTGTAATGGGCATCCTCTTCATTACTGCAGGGAGCTATACCCTGAATATTAGCAAGATAAAGGAGGGGATATTCGAACCCCTTAGGGCAATAACAAAAGAGAAAGGGTCTGTTTTGATGATAGTGGTGGCACTGATTTACAGTCTCACTTCGTCACTTGGAAAAATGGCGATAAAGCACTCTTCGCCGCTGTTTTTCGGCATTACTTACTATG
>JBGPPR010000058.1:0-6320 GCA_041488675.1 Thermodesulfovibrionia bacterium | reverse complement strand
CTTGAGTTCCTTGAACCTGAGATTCCTACCAATCTCATAGAAAAATTGAAGGCCCTTCCGAAATTGAAAAGACTCGCAGACTTCCTCCCAAAATATGTTAACTCAGGCCCCTGTAAAGAGGTTATTTTCAAAGATAATGTTACCCTCAATGTTTTTCCCATCCTTAAGACTTGGCCTGCTGATGGCGGAAAATTTATTACCCTTCCCATGGTCTTTACAAGAGACCCTGAAACCGGCGTTCGGAATTGTGGGATGTACAGGATGCAGGTCTATGACGAAAAAACCACAGGCATGCACTGGCATATGCATAAAGATGGAGCGAAACATTATAGGAATGCAGAAAGAAACGGTAAAAGACTCGGTGTAGCGGTTGCAATAGGTTCAGACCCTGCGGTGATGTATTCTTCTACTGCTCCGTTGCCTGAGGGAGTAGATGAAATGCTCTTTGCGGGATTTTTGAGAAGCTCTCCTGTGGAGCTAATAAAATGCGAAACGGTAGACCTTGAAGTCCCTGCAAATTCAGAGATTGTTCTTGAGGGATACTGCGAACCTCACGAGAGAAGGGTTGAGGGCCCCTTCGGAGACCATACAGGGTATTACTCACTCCAGGATGAATTTCCTGTGTTTCATATAACCTGCATAACGCACAGAAAGGACGCTATCTACCCCGCAACGATTGTCGGCAAGCCGCCTATGGAAGACTGTTATATTGCAAAAGCGACGGAAAGGATTTTTTTGCCCCTTATTCAAAAACAGTTCCCGGAGATTGTTGATATAAATCTTCCTGTGGAGGGAGTTTTTCACAACATTGCGATTGTGTCAATTGATAAGAGATACCCGGGTCATGCAAGACGTGTCATGTATGCCTTGTGGGGCATGGGGCAGATGAGTTTTACAAAGATGATTGTTGTAGTGGATAAAGAGGTCGATGTGCAGAACGCGAGTGAGGTTATATGGAAGATCGGGAACAACGTTGATCCCAAAAGAGATGTTGTGATTGTAGAGGGTCCTCTCGATGTCCTTGAACATGCTTCAGATATTCCTGCCTACGGAGGAAAGATGGGCATAGACGCTACAAAGAAATGGAGATCAGAAGGTTTTCTGCGGGAATGGCCTGATGAGATAGTTATGTCGGAGGAGATAAAGAAGCTTGTGGAGAAACGGTGGAAGGAGTATGGTTTTTGAATCAAATTATTTACAGACGTGGGACAAAGTCAGGATATAGTATCTTCGCTCATTCTCGGTCTATCGACCTCCGAGGCTTTTGCCTCTTTATTATTAAAGCAGTCTTAAAGATTATCGGCAAAAGAAACCGCTCAGATACTATATCCTGCCATCACGTATTTGGAGATGCTTGCCTATGGCGACATACACAGTAGCAATAACCGGGGCAAGCGGCAGCATTTACGGAGTGAGACTTCTCACGTATCTCCTGAAGAAAAAGCACACTGTCTATCTGACTATTACCAAAGAAGGTGGTCTCATTTTGAAAGAAGAGGTGGGCTTTGACTGGCAGGAAGATCAGGTAGAGAAAGAGATGAAACCTCAGAAAGAGACTGAGAAAGAGATAGAGAAAAAGATAAGAAGAGACCTCAAAATAAAAGAGGCTAACCTTCATTACTTCAGAGAAGATAATCTTTCTGCGTCTATTTCAAGTGGTTCAGCTAAGGTTGATGCCATGATTGTTATCCCCTGTTCTATGAAGTCCCTTTCAGGGATTGCATGTGGCTATGCAAATAACCTCGTCGAGAGGGCAGCGGATGTGATGTTAAAGGAAGGCCGCGTTCTTATCCTTGTACCGAGGGAGACACCGCTAAATTCTATCCATCTGAGAAATATGCTTGTCCTTTCGGAGATGGGCGTGAAGATTATCCCGGCGATGCCTGCCTTTTACAGTCGTCCGGAAAAAATAGATGACCTTATTGACTTCATGGTTGGGAAAGTCCTTGATTCCTTAGGCATAGAAAACAATCTCTTCATGCGCTGGAAAGGATAAGTTTTAAGTATCTTGCGCTCTGAAAAATGAAAGAGGTAATCAAGGCACAGGTTAGAGAGCTTCTGGAACAGAAGGAATATGAACACTTGGTGGATTTGTGTGTGATAGACAGACATGCCTGGCAGGAGGTACGTTTCCGCCTTTACGATACAAACGAGAGAATTCGCTGGGCCGCAATCGAAGCTACCGCAAAACTCATGAAACGCTGGTGGCAGTTAAAGCAGCAGGAAAAGGTGAGGGACTTTATCAGAAATCTTTTCTGGTCATTGAGCGATGAGTCCGGAGGCATTGGCTGGAGTTCTCCTCAAACCATTGCTGAGACTATTGTGAACATTCCTGAGATTTTTGATCCCTACGGGTGCATGATGATAGCTTATTCAATTGAAGAGCCACCGCTCCTGAAGGGTGGACTTTGGGGAATAGGTAGGTTGGGTAAAATGCTGTCCGATGCGGTTGAGTTTTTACAGGAAAAAATATTGGCAGTCTTCGAGAGTGACGATCCGGAGATTCTTGGGTTGGCAGCGTGGGCAATGGGAGAGGTCGGTTTCATACCGGCATTACCCTTTGTCGAAAAATTACGAAAGCGAAGTGAGCCTGTGCGGATTTATGTGGAAAAAGATTTCTCTGAAAAACCCTTATGTCAGTGGGCGGAAGAAGCTATTAAAAAGATATCTGTGTCGTCATAAAAACATGAGTAAGAGAGGAGGCCGATTTGGAAATCATCATCGTACTTGTCATAATTCTCATCCTTTTTGGGGGATGGAGACTGCCCAAGGTTAGCAGAAGCATTGGACGAACCATTGGTTATCTCAAGAAGGCTGCGACTGGAAAGACGGACGGGGAGGCTAAAACAAAAGAGGAAGAAATGAAAAAAGAAAAGAAAGAAGGGAATTCTCTTTGATAATTGGGAGAATTCAATATAACACATCATGTTGAAACAACTTTGCTATCAGGTCCCTGTGATAAGGGACAGTAAAGACACCTTTCTTTCTCATCAAAACATAATAATCATCCAGGGAAAAACCGTTCTCGAATTTCTTTAGTGTTGACCTGTATGTAATGTAAGACATGCTCAATATTTCATCGGCAAGAAATATGAAGACTGTCTTATCAGTGGTTAAATTGCCGGGGCCTTCTTTCTTCAGTCTATTTAGGAAGTTTTGCAGATCCAGATAATCATGCTCGTTGATTGATATGAAAGCCTGATTTATTTTTGGTCGGTCTGTCTGGTAAAAGCTTTTGTAAGGCTGTTGTCTTCGCTGACACATGGCCTTCTTAATGCTGAAACCAGTCAGGTCCTCAATAAAGGGAATCCTGGAAAGATAGGATTCCCTTTTCATGGTATGGAGCTTCAGGAAATTGAGCAACTCATACTTATCGAGGGATGCAAATACGTTTCCGGGTCTATTTGAATATTCATCTGTAACAATCTCTTCAAGCAGGTCTGCCAACTGATCCTCCAGACAATGGATCATGATATGAAACAGCTCATGGAAGTTATTACCGAGCATCTCGAATATTTCTATCAGGAGTTCACACCTGAAGACATCTTCTTCAGACAAAGTTTCCGGTATGTAGATAAAGAAATTATTTACAGGGAAACTGTATGTCTCCTGTGCGCGGATTCTCCTTGCAGATGATATAAGTGTATTAAAATCTTTCGGATGATCAACATACTTTTCCCAGTAATTGCTTGCTATATCAGTTGACAGGTGATCATACTGCACTCTTGCATTTGTCAGACTGTTAACAAAGAAGTCGTGTTGCAGTCGGAAGATGCCGGCAATTTCTCTCCTCATCTCGGCATAGGTCTTCAGAACATCGTGGTATCGGCTGAAAAAGACTGATACCTTTACATTGTTGTCCAAGTGATAACTGATAAGGGAGATGTTTTCTTTGAGGTCTTCTATGGAATAGGTGACGTGGTGAGGCTTTATTTTCAATCGACTCTCATCATCAAAGACTTCAGGAGATAGTTCAAAGAGCGGTTTGCGGTTTCCGTCAAGGAGGAAAAGATGTTTGTAAAGGTCGAGAAACTCATTATCCAGTAATTGCCAGGCGCCATAGTTTAACTGGAATGTCTTGACAAGGTCCTTTTCTTTGAGCATCGCTCCAAATAGTTCTCTGATGTGACCTCTCTCATTTTCGTAGCAGACGTATATCGTTTTCGTAAAATCCTTAAGTCTCTTCAAATCTGAAATAACCGAGTCAACAGTTCTTACCACGGGGTTTATTCTTTCGCTGTGAAGTGTGAAGGACCTCCTGCTTCCTCCACAGTAGACACAGTTGAATTCACATCCTCTTCCGATAAAGATGGGAAAGCCGAGTTTTTCCTCTATTGCTTTTATATACAGATCATAGTCATGAAGGTAGGTCAATTCGCTGAACGCTATCTGTGAGAGGGTTTCTTCATTAATGAAATAGGAGATTGCGTTTGAACGGATCTCCGTGCTGTCTCTGTAAATCAAGTTTGGAATCTCTGAGGTATCGGTGTCCCTGAGTAAAAGCTCCAAAGGCTTTTCAGAATCACCCTTGATAACATAATCAATGAATTGGCATCTTTCAAGAAGGTTTTTACCAAAATACCCGGCGGTGAAACCGCCGGTGATAATCTTCAGATGGCGGTAGCGGGACTTTATGTATTCGCCAACCCAGAGAACGCCTTCTGCGGTTTCCTGCCAGTGGAAAATAAGGCCGATATGGGTAGGTTGAAACAAATTCATATAATCTTTTAGGATGCTGTCTGCTTCTCTATGATCATAGAGGGATAAATTTAAGACTTTGACCGGTATGTTTTTCCGGCTGAGGTAATCACAAACCCCAAAGGTTCCCATGGGAACGTACAGGAAGTGCTCACTCGGACAATTGATAAAGAGTAGCCGTGATTGCATATATGCCCTTTCTCAATGGTAATTTTTGGTTATTATAACAATTAGCGTATGGGTTTAGCCCCTTCGCTAAATACTTCAGCCTGGATACTCCGTAAGACAGATACTGACACGAAAAAGCAAAAAAGACCTACAGAAAAATCAAATGAATGCGGATATACTTTATTATATTTGTGTTTTATGGTGAATTGGGAAAAATGAAAATAAAAAGGGGGTGATGGAGATGGCAAGACGTATATCAGTTTTGTTGAATTTGATTGTTGATCTAAAGATTGGCGGAAAAGCTGACATTAAAAATCTGATAGAGCGCCTCGAATGTAATTGTGTTGAGGCAAGCGGAGAAGACGCAAAAATTATTGATGTCAAAATTACAGATCGCAAACTTCTCATAGAAGAAGACACTGAGGAGTAACGGCAATAGCAGTTATCATGTGCTGTAACTGAAACAGGAGATATAGTTCTATCTCCTGTAGAACGCTCTTCGCAAAAATAAAATTGCAGCAGCTTCGTCATTGCTATTATTATAGGAACGGTAAGGAAATAGTCTGAGAACCAGCATTGGAGGTTTTATGAAACTCTCAAAGATGGTCTTTGCTTTGCTGCTTATGTTGTTGCTATGTCTCCCGGTTCTGGCAGAGGTAAAACAGAAAATATTCACAAAGGAGGATATTAAGAAGATGGCTGAAACGAGGGCAGTTATCGAGACAAAATTCGGTAATATCGAGCTGAGATTTTTCCCGGATGTTGCACCGAACCATGTGAACAGTTTCATTGAACTTGCAAAGAAGGGATTTTATGATGGGACTGCCTTTCACCGGGTGATCCCCGGCTTTATGATCCAGGGGGGAGATCCCAACTCCAAGGATCCGGACAGATCACGGCACGGCATGGGCGGCCCTGGTTATACAATCAAGGCTGAGTTTAATGAAAAGCATCATAAGAGAGGAACACTGTCCATGGCAAGATCTGCAGATCCTAATAGTGCCGGCTCTCAATTCTTCATTTGTGTTGCTGATGCACCGTTTCTTGACAGGCAATACACGGTTTTTGGAGAAGTCGTGTCAGGCATGGAGGTAGCTGACAAAATCGTGAATCAGCCAAAAGACAAGAGAGATAACCCCCTTGAGAGGGTGGAGATGAAGGTCAAGATTGTGGAAAAATAAAATGAGACGTGACTTTGTGCAAAAAGTCGATATTTGAATTAAAATAATAACGAACAGAGAGGTGGAAATAATTTTTAGCGCAATTCAGAATCAAGATCTTAGACAAATGGAACTAAAGTGTGGATTGATCAACAACTTTAGAATTGCCGGTAGTTGATGAGGAAGTTTACAGTAATACTTTTATCTCTGTTGTTGTCCATATCAGCCTCACTCGGCATGGGCTGCAAGAAGGCTGAGAAACCTCATGAGACATCAAAACAGGCTGCAAGACCG
>JBGPPR010000057.1:0-6382 GCA_041488675.1 Thermodesulfovibrionia bacterium | reverse complement strand
TCATTCCCGAGATTCTTATAAGAAGATTCAACGTCCCCTTTTATTTCGGGGGTACATCTATCCTCATTACTGTTGGGGTTGCCCTTGACACCATTTCCCAAATGGAGACACACCTCATAACACGATCATACGAAGGCTTCCTGAAAAAAGGCAGGATAAGAGGCCGAAGGGGATAAAGCAACATTAAAAGCTCACAATGCACAGTTTCGAGAGGAATGATTATCTTAAAGTCTCCGGAAGAGATAGAAAAGATAGCTGAGTCATGCCGTGTTGTTGCCGATACAATTGAGGCCATAGGGCTTATGATAAGACCAGGCTTGACCACACGGGAGGTGGAGATCTTTGCTGATGCCCATATTAGAGAACTCGGAGGGGTGCCGGCATTTAAGGGATACAGGGGATACCCTGCGAGCATATGCACATCTGTGAATGATGAGGTTATACATGGGATACCAGCAAAGAGGTTTTTGCAAGAGGGAGATATCCTGAGTATCGACCTTGGCGTTTATAAAGACGGATTTTACGGCGATTGTGCAGTTACTGTTCCCGTAGGTCAAATAGTCCCTACTTTGGAAAAGCTGCTCAGAGTAACAGAAGAGTCTCTGTATATAGGGATCAGGAATGCAATTGTTGGCAATAGAGTATCTGATATTTCATATGCTGTTCAGAGACATGTTGAGTCAAATGGATTTTCCGTGGTAAAAGCTTTTGTGGGACATGGAATAGGCAGAGAGTTACATGAAGATCCACAGATTCCGAACTTCGGGCCGCCCGGGCGTGGCCCAAGACTTGTGGAAGGCATGACACTTGCTGTCGAACCTATGGTTAACTTAGGGGGTTATGAGGTTTTAGTTCTTGATGATGGTTGGACAGCAGTTACTGCTGATGGTAAACCGTCAGCCCATTTTGAACACACAGTGCTTGTCACAACTGAGGCACCAAGAATCTTGACTAAGAGAGAGTAAAACAATTATAATTTCAAGTTAAATGCCGAAAGAAGAGATAATAGAAGTTCAGGGAACAGTGGTTGAAACTCTGCCAAATGCAATGTTTAAAGTGGCGCTTGAGAATCAACAGGTAATACTCGCCTATGTATCAGGAAAGATGAGAATGCATTTTATAAAGATTTTACCTGGTGATAAAGTAACCGTGGAACTTTCTCCCTACGATCTAACAAAGGGGAGAATAACATATAGAGCGAAATAGAGAATGAGGGTACGTCTGAAACAGGGGATTCTTTAGAGTCCTCGAAAGAAAAATTTTGCCTGTGAGACTCTATTGTCTTATGTACAAACTTAACTCTGAGAGTTAAGTTTGTATTCACAAATTTCTAAGATAGGTAGGAGTTACAATATGAAGGTCAGATCATCAGTAAAACCTATATGCGCTAAATGTAAGGTGGTAAAAAGGAAAGGGATTGTCAGGATCATTTGTGAAAACCCAAGGCACAAACAACGTCAAGGGTGAAGTACCTATAGGTATCGTTACAGCGTTAGTGATACAGAGTCTGTATTGTGAATTAGAGGAGGGAGTGTAGATTGGCAAGGATTGCAGGAGTTGATTTACCGAAAAGTGAGCGTGTAGAGATAGGACTGACAAGGATCTTTGGGATAGGCAGGTCTCTGTCAAGAAAGATCCTGTCTGAGACGAAGGTCCAGTTCAATACTAGGGTAAAGGATCTCACTGACGAAGAGATTGTAAAGATCAGGATGGTAATAGATAGGGATTTTAGAGTTGAGGGTGATCTCAGGCGTGACATATCAATGGGTATCAAAAGACTTATGGACATCGGCTGCTATAGAGGTATGAGACATCGTTCCGGACTTCCAGTAAGAGGTCAAAGGACGAAAACCAATGCCAGAACTCGTAAGGGACCGAGGAAAGCTGCCGTCAGCAGGAAGAAGGAGGCATAACTGAATGGCTCAGAGGAAAAGGGGTGTCAAGAGAGAGAAGAAAAATATTAGTTACGGAACAGCTCATATTCAAGCAACCTTTAACAATACGATCATTACTGTCACTGACCCAAATGGTGACGTTATCACATGGTCAAGTGCGGGCAACTTGGGGTTTAAAGGCTCAAGAAAGGGAACTCCCTATGCCGCACAGATAGCAGCTACGGCGGTTGCGAAAAAAGCAATGGACTTAGGAATGAAACAGATTGATATCTTTGTAAAGGGACCCGGTGCAGGAAGGGAATCTGCTATCAGGGCGCTCCAGGCAGCAGGTCTCGAGATCAACCTTATAAAAGATGTTACACCGGTCCCTCACAACGGTTGCAGGCCGCCAAAAAAGAGGAGAGTTTAACGTGGCAAGATATCTAGGAGCCTTATGTAGGGTTTGCCGTAGAGAAGGAGAAAAACTATTTCTGAAAGGTGACCGGTGTTACACAGAAAAGTGTGCTATCGAGAGACGGAAGTACCCCCCAGGACAACATGGACAGGCTTACAGGAAATTGTCAGACTATGGTATCCATCTCAGAGAAAAACAGAAGGTCAGAAAGATATACGGACTCCTCGAAAGGCAGTTCAGAATATATTTCCATGACGCTGAGAGGAAGAAGGGCGTTACCGGGGAGTTACTCCTTCAACTGCTCGAGAGCCGTCTTGACAACATCGTCTACCGTATGGGTTTTGCACCTAACAGACGAAAAGCAAGGCAACTGGTCAGCCATGGCCACTTTTTTGTCAACGGTAAGAAAGTAGACCTTCCGTCTTATGAAATCAAGAGTGGAGATTTCATCGAAGTTAAGGAATCCAGCAGAGATATACCCGAGGTCGTTGATAGCCTTTCTAAAGCAGAGCATAGGGGAATACCTCCATGGGTTGAGGTTTACAGCGCAAACATGAGAGGTAAAGTTTTGCATATACCAACACGGGAAGAAATACAGCTTCCTGTTCAGGAACAGCTCATTGTAGAGCTTTATTCAAAATAGAAAACAAGTAATAAGAAGTAAAGAAATGAGAAACTCTGTGACTTCCCATTTCTTACTTGAAAAGATTCCAGAGGAGGCCTTATGGATTTAAAGAAAAAAGGCTTTCAGTTACCTGAAACGATAAGGTTTGATGAAGAAACCCTGTCCGAGACATACGGTAAACTTATAGCAGAGCCTTTAGAGCGTGGTTATGGAACCACGATAGGGAATGCCATTAGAAGAGTCTTGCTTTCTTCCATTGAGGGAGCGGCTATTACTGCAGTGAAAATTCAGGGTGCCTTTCACGAGTTCTCTAAGATAGACGGGGTGAATGAAGATGTGATTGACATAATCCTGAATATGAAAAAACTCAGGTTCAAGCTTTATTCTGACGGGAAGAAAACGGCAACAATAAAAGCAAAGGGACCAAAAGATGTGACAGGTTCTGACATCCAAGGAGATGCATCTTTCGAGGTCCTTAATCCCGAACAAGTTATAGCGACTTTAGATAAGGATGCTGCTTTTGAAGCTGAGATGCACATTAAAAAAGGCAAAGGATATATACCCGCAGAATTCAACAAAGAAGATGATCTTCCGGTTAATATGATCGCTGTTGATTCTGTCTTTACCCCGATCAAGAAAGTCAATTTCACGGTGGAGAAGACAAGGGTTGGAAGAGCAACTGATTACGACAGGCTTGTCATGGAGATTTGGACTGATGGAAGCATAACGCCTGAACAGGCAGTTTCTCAGGCTGCCTCCATCATCATTGAACATATGGAACTGTTTCTCGTAGAAGAGGAACAAGAGGAAGCAGAGTTCATCTCTCTGGAAGAAAGTGGCGGGGCGGAATCATTCAACGAGGATCCTGTGTTTAACAGTAATCTGCTCAAGAGCGTTGACGAGTTGGAACTCTCTGTGAGAGCAAATAACTGCCTGAAGAACGCAAGCATAAAGACAATAGCAGATCTTGTACAGAAGTCAGAACATGAGATGCTCAAGACAAAAAACTTTGGACGCAAGTCGTTGAATGAGATCAAAGAAATTCTCCATTCAATGGGATTACGCCTTGGTATGAGGATCGACCTAAACGCTCTTAACAGGGAGATGACCTCACAGGTCGGAGGTGTAGAGCAAGATGCGACATAGAGTTGATGGTAGGTTATTCGGAAGAACTGCCAACCAGAGGAAAGCTCTTTTGCGGGGATTAACGGCATCACTCTTGGAGCATCAAAGGATAGAAACAACCGTCCAGAAGGCCAAGGAAGTGCGAAGAATTGCAGAGAAAATGATCACACTTGGCATTAGAGGTGATCTTCATGCAAAGCGACTTGTTTTTTCCTGTCTTTCTAATAGGGCTGTTGTTGCAAAACTCTTCAACGAGATAGCGCCGAGATTCTCGGGAAGAAACGGCGGTTATCTGAGGATCGTCCAGACGAGAAACAGAGTTAAGGATGCCTCGCCGATGGCAGTTCTTGAATTTATTGATTATGAGGAAGTACGTAAATCAAAGGAGGTAGAATCGGATAAGAAAGTTTCAAAAAAATCAGCCCCTCAGCCTGGCGGAAAGTCTTAGACCTCGAAGGCGTCCATGATATGCTCGATCTCTTCCTTTCCGTCCGACCTAAAAAAAATGCTGACGACGTCAAACCGCGCAGGAAAATTTTTTTCGCGCCTTTTCATATAGAGTAAAGCTGCATTTTTCATTTTCTGTCTTTTCTTCTTGTTCACGGCTTCGAAAGGTCGGCCGAACAGCTCATTTGTTCTTGTCTTTACTTCTGTAAAGACCGTGGTATTCCCGTCCTGTGCAATAATATCAATCTCACCGATGGGGGTCTTGTAGTTCCTCGCAACTATCCTGTAGCCCTTCTTTCTTAGGAATATTACGGCGAGGTTTTCGCCCTTAATACCAAGGACTTTCATCTCCCTCTAACCGCCTGAGTAGTTTCGGAATGCCCTCTATATCTCTTATTTCTTTTTGGCAGTGCACTTTGAAGAGTTCCCTGAAATAGGAAAACTCCTCCCAATATCCGTTCAGGTGCGCTGCTATTGTTTTTGTGAGACTCTCGCCCTTCTTGTCCCAATCAAGAAGAATAATGACCTTTTGGAATCGCTCTGCAATATCAAAGCAAAAGTCGTAGAGATTTTTCCCCCTGTTGAGCGTAATGATTTCACCGACAAGACCAAGCTCTCTCAATGCAGATAGGTCTTTATTGCCTTCAACGATGACAGGAATACTTTTGTTTATCTCGTATAGAGCTTCGATGATCTTTCTTAACCTCTCAGCTCTCTCAACATCACGGGGTGACGGTGTGTCCTTTGGTCTGACCATTATTTTAAAACTTAAAGACTCTCTTTTTCTCTTTTCAATTCTATCATATTTATCTATTTGCTTTGTACCTGTCCTTGTGGTTGTTTTGTTCTTCCATTTCTCGCATATACAACAATTTTTGTGATTCCTATCACAGCGTTTCCGTGACGGAAAAGTTAAAAAACATGTGCGACATGAAATGCAATGTATTCTTGTTGAAAACAGATTCTTATATGATTAGAAAATATCCTAATATTAACCTATGAATGATAATTTCAGGAGATTTGATGGAAGCGCGGTGGCAGCGCAGAGGATGAAGATTATTAGCTTCTATGAGAAATATGGGGAAAAAGCTACCATTGAAGCCTTTGGTACAGATAGAAAAGTGATCAACCGCTGGAGGAAAAGGTTAAGAGATATGGGAGGTAAACTCATAGCGTTAGTCCCCCTCTCTACCCGTCCCAAGCAGGTGAGGAAATCGAACATTCCTATTGAGATTATTGAATTCATAAAGACAGTAAGAAGGGAACGTCCCAGACTTGGAAAGGAAAAGATTAAACCTCTTTTAGATGAATATTGTACTCAAATAGGGATGAAAAGTATTTCTGAATCAACAGTCGGCAATATTATCAACAGATATCACCTATGTTTTCGGAGACAAGCAATCGTCGGTCACAATCTACAAGATAAAGGATGAAAAATCAAGGAAGAGATGTTACAAGGAACTTTTAAACTTACGAACCAGTTTGACATTTATTCGCTATATATGGTAAGAAAATGCCGACAAGATTAGGTCAGCTTCTTATTACATCCAATATCATCACAGAAGGGCAACTAAAGGAGGCCCTGGACCTCCAGAGGAGGGAGGGCGGTAGGATCGGGACAAATCTCGTCAAGTTGGGCTATGTAACAGAAGATAAGCTTGTTGCTTTCCTGAGCAGACAATACAATGTTCCCGCGATAAATCTCTCTGATTACAAGATTGATCCTTCTCTTTTAAAGCTCATACCTGTTGATATGGCCAGGAAGTATCTAATTATGCCTGTTGCGAGGGTTGGTGCGACCTTAACGGTTGCCATGGTTGATCCTTCCAATGTATTTGCTATCGATGACGTGAAATTCAGGACGGGGTACAATGTTGAGGTTGTTGTGACGAGTGA
>JBGPPR010000056.1:0-6440 GCA_041488675.1 Thermodesulfovibrionia bacterium | reverse complement strand
ATTCGTTACATCTTCACCAAGGATGAAGACCGCATCGCAGGATTCGACATCATGAAGTGAGGGAGAACGGGCAGTACCCTTTTCAAGTATCTCAATGATGAGGGTGGTCAGGTAAAACTCCTTATCAGAAATACCGAGATAAAAATTTTCGGGGCCGACTAAAGTACGAAGTGCAAAATTTGCTTCAAGTGAGGTTCTCGGCGAACCGATACCAATCACCTTTGCGCCGAAATAAAGAATGCTCTCCAAATATTTAAGAGTGTCCTGTTTGGAGAAAGGTTTCGCAATCAGTCTGTCTTCGCTCCTCATAGGTTCTTCAAGAGTTTTCAAAAATGGCCGGCGTATCCGATGGTTCGAATTGACAAACTCATAACCGTAGCGACCACGGTCGCAAAGGAAGTAACCGTTAACGTCACCGTTATAACGGTTCTGTATTCTCCGAAGTTCGCCGTAACGTTCAGCGGGAATTGTATTGCAGCCAAGCCCGCAATGTATGCAAATAGATGGCGCTGTCTGCATGTCCCATTTACGTGTGTAATGTTGCTTCAATGTTTTGTCGGTAAACACACCTGTTGGACAGATCTCTACAAGATTACCGCTGAACTCACTTTCGAGAATACCGTCATCTTTGCGACCAAAGTAAACATGATCGTGTGCAGCAAAGACATTGAAATCACGGCTGCCTGCATAATCGCGGTAGAAACGAAGGCAGCGGTAACACTGAATGCAACGGTTCATTTCGTGGTTAACAAAGGGACCAAGATATTGATTGAGATAAGTGCGTTTCTTAAACCGTGTTCTGCGGTAGGTGTGTCCTGTCAGAACAGTCATATCCTGGAGGTGGCATTCGCCTCCTTCATCACAAACCGGGCAATCATGGGGATGATTAAGCATCAGCCATTCAATATTGCTTGCCCGAAATTTCCTTGCATCGGGGTCGTCTATTGAGATACGTGTGCCATTTGCAGCCGGTGTCATACATGCCATGACAACCCTGCCATGCGTATCCTTCTCGTCCTTAAACTGCTTGACCGCACACTGCCGGCAAGCGCCCACTGAGTGCATAGCAGGGTGCCAGCAGAAATATGGCACGTTGAACCCAAGAGAGAGACATGCATCGAGCAGATTTTGTCCTTCTTTGACCTCGTAAGGCACATTATCTATAAATATCGTAGCCATCGTTCATCTCCATGGACACCGCTTCTCACGAATATGCTGTTCAAAATCTTCTCTGAAATATCTGAGGGCGCTCTCTAACGGCTCCATGGCGCCCGGGGCGAGAGCGCAAAATGTATGTCCTGGACCCAACAGCCATGTCTGCTCTTGAAGCATATCGATGTCTTCCGGATTTCCATGCCCATTCTCTATGTCACGCAAAATCTTTTCTATCCAGGGCAATCCTTCACGGCAGGGAGTGCACCACCCGCAGGACTCTCGGGCAAAGAATTGTTCGAGGTTGAGCACCATACCTACCGGACATGTCTTGTCATCAAGAACAATCATAGTTCCGGTACCCATACGGCTTCCTGCCTTCTGCAAGGACTCAAAGTCCATCTTCATATTTAGATGTTCTTCTACGAGGAAGTCGGTGGAAGCCCCGCCGGGGATAACCCCGCGCAACCTAAACCCCTCTTGCATACCGCCCGCGTGCTCTTCGATTATTTCCCGTAAGGTTGTACCCATCGGGAGTTCCCAGAAACCCGGTTTTTTAACTTTCCCGCTTACACCATAAATCTTTGTCCCGCCGTCACCTTCGGAGCGGCTTAGCCTTTTAAACCAGTCGGCGCCATTATTAATTATGTGAGGAATGCTGCAAAAGGTTTCTGCATTATTGATCAGTGTCGGCTTACCCCAAAGCCCGACTGTTGTTGCGTAAGGAGGCTTTGCACGTGGTATTGGGCGTTTTCCTTCAAGAGAATTCAATAGTGCTGTCTCTTCACCGCATATGTAACGTCCTGCGCTGACATGGAGACGCAGCTCTAAATCATAGCCCGAACCGAAAATGTTCTTGCCGAGATAATTATTGTTGTATGCTTCAGTTATAGCCTTTTTTAGCCTTTCAAAAGGAAGTGAATATTCCACACGTATGAAGATATAAGCGATATCCGCTTGCACAGCAAAGGCACCGATAAGTATGCCTTCGAGTAATTGATGGGGGTCTCCTTCAAGCAGTAAGCGGTCTTTAAAAGTGCCGGGCTCCATCTCGTCGGTGTTTGCAATCAGATACCTTGGACGGGATGTATCGTCAACCTTTGACATCATACTCCATTTTAGGCCGGTCGGAAATCCGGCGCCGCCCCGTCCGCGCAAAGTGGATTCCTCGACCAATTTTACGATTTCCTGGGGTGCCATGCTGGTGAGGGCTTTGCGCACGGCCCGATAACCTCCTGCCCTCTCATATTCCTTGAGACTCAAAGGTTCCGCACCCGGTCGGATGTTCTTAGTGAGAGGTTGTTCCATCCATCTGCTCCCTACTTGTATTGAGCAAGAATATCGTCAATCTTGCTTTCGTCCAGATTGCCGTATACTTTGTTATCAATAATTATTGCGGGCGCTTCATCGCATGCCCCTATGCATGCGACCGGCAATAAAGTAAATTTTCCTTCTGCACTTGTTTCCCCTAATTCAATGGCGAGTCTTGTCTTGAGATGTTGAAGAATTTTATCGTAACCCATTACCCAGCAACTTACGCTGTCGCAAACAAGAATCACATGTTTGCCCACGGGCTTTCTGAAAATAAGGCTGTAAAAGGTTGCAACGCTATCTAATTCCTCAGGCGTCATCCCGAGAAATTCTGAAATATCTCTTATAGCCTCATCAGACAACCAGCCTCGATGTCTCTGCACGATTTTCATAGCCTCAATGCAGACGGCATTTTTCTGCTCGTACTCTTTTAACTCTGCCTCAATCTCTTTTTTTTCTTCTTCAGTCAACATAGTATCCCTCACCGGTCCACATCGGACAGGACGTAGTCGATGCTTCCGAGGATCGCCAAGAGATCAGGGATCATGAATCCACGGCTGATCAGCGGTACCATCTGTAAGTGCGGGAAAGAAGGTGTGCGAATGCGTACCCGGTACGGCATAGTGTTTCCGTCGCTGATCAGATAATAGCTGTTGTTCCCCTTGGTGGCCTCAATGCCAACTGAGGATTCACCCGGCGGAATAACGGGACCCCAGCTTACGCTTAAAAAATGCGCAATAAGCGTTTCAATCTCCTGCATTGTATGTTCTTTTAATGGCGGTGTTACCAATGGGTGGGCTGATTTGTAATGACCATCAGGCATGTTTTTTAGACACTGCTCGATAATCCGTAAGCTCTGCCGCATCTCCTCAATGCGAACAGCGCCACGGTCATAACAGTCCCCATTCTTACCGATAGGTATATCGAACTCGAACTGGTCATAACCTGAATAAGGTCTTTTTTTACGGAAATCCCATTCGAGGCCGCAGGCACGCAGGCCGGGCCCTGTCACACCCCATTCGACAGCCTCATCCAGTGTGTAATCTCCGATTCCCTTTGTGCGGGCTTTATAAATGCGGTTCTGTTGAACAATCTTATCGTACTCTGAAAGCCTTGGCGGCATGTACTGGAGGAAGTTATGAACCAACTTATCCCATCCTTTTGGCAGATCCTGCGATACACCGCCAATGCGGAGCCAGCTCGGATGCATGCGCCCGCCGCAGACCGCCTCAACAATATCAAAGATACGTTCTCTATCAGTAAACATATAAAACACCGGGGACAGTGCCCCAAGATCCTGTGCAAAAGTTCCATACCATACAAGGTGACTTGCGATGCGGAAAAATTCCGCCATCATGATCCGAATTACTTTTACTTTGTCGGGAACTTCTATGCCTGCCAGTTTTTCAACGGCAAGCACATACGGCAGGTTATTCATCACGCCGCCAAGATAGTCGACGCGGTCGGTGTACGGAATATAAGTATGCCAAGACTGGCGTTCGCCCATCTTTTCAGCCCCCCTGTGATGATAGCCGATATCAAGCACCGCATCAACTATCTCTTCCCCGTCCAGTTCCAGTATGACGCGTAACAGACCATGCGTTCCCGGATGCTGGGGACCTAAATTAAGAAACAAGAAATCAGTATCCTCCTTGTTGGTTTTCATGCCCCACTCCTCAGGGCGGAATTGGAGCGCATTCTGCTCAACCTCCTCTTTTTCGTCCGGCAGACGAAAGGGGTCCATCTCGGTCGCGCGGGCAGGATGATCTTTTCGAAGCGGATGACCTTCCCAGGTTGGCGGCATCAGGATTCTCCTGAGGTGAGGATGTCCCTCAAAGTTGATGCCGAACATATCCCAAACCTCACGCTCATACCAGTTTGCCGAAGGCCAGATATCGACCACGCTCTTCAGGGATGGGAAATCACCTTCAAGTGCAACCTTGATGCGGACATCTTCATTTCTCCCATATGAAAGGAGGTGGTATACCACGGTAAAATCGCTTTCAGGCTGGTTCCGGCGACTGATGCGCGTACGCTCGTCAATGACGGTAAGGTCGTACAACATGCGATAGGGATTATTGACCTCTTCTTTAAGAAAGCGCAAAACATTGTGGACCCTATCTTTTGAAATCCACACGGTGGGAATTTCGTCTTGCGTTGCCTGACGTAAGAAAACAATATCACTGAATCTGTCCTGAAGTTCCCGAACTATGCTCGATTCATTATTCATACTTCATCAGGAGAACGGAGTTCTGTGACTCTTTGCCTGTCCGACCTCTTTATATCTCTCTGAGATGGCATTTCAGGGCGATTGACAACTTGTGGTCCGGCTAACCAGCTTAAGGGGCGTTTCTCACTTCCGACTGCCTTCTGCAGCAGCAAAAGCCCTTCCATGAATGCATCGGGGCGCGGTGGACAGCCCGGCACATAAACATCCACAGGGAGGAACTTGTCGACCCCTTGTACAACGCTGTAAATATCATACATGCCGCCTGAGTTGGCACACGACCCCATGGATATTACCCATCGCGGTTCCATCATTTGATCATAAAGGCGCTTGATTACCGGAGCCATTTTGATAAATACCGTACCTGCAATTACCATGACATCGGCTTCACGTGGAGTACCACGGATCACTTCGGAACCGTACCGTGCTATATCGTACTTGCTGGTAATACTGGTCGCCATTTCGACAAAGCAACAGGAAAGACCAAAGTTAAAGGGCCAGAGAGAATTCTTTCGCCCCCATGCGAGGAGGTCCTGCAGCCTTGACAGAATGACAAAACGATGAAGCGGATCTTCAAAAAAACCTTCACCCTTATTTATGAAAGGTGGCGTCGGAGATTTTCTCATCCTCCATTTCATGAGTCAATTATCCTTCTACTCATTAGTCTTCCTTTGCCGATCGTTGCCCAATCCAATGCACCGATGCGCCATAAATAAACGAGTACAGCGATGAAAATTCCGATGAAAACGAGTATCTCAATATAACCGGACCACCCGAGTTCCCGAACCGCTGCTGACCAGGCAAAAATAAAAATCGTTTCAATATCAAAGATAACGAAGAACATTGCTACAAGATAAAACCTGACATCGAACCGCACCTGAGCCGTACCTGTCGAAACTATACCTGATTCATAAGGCTCGTTAGTTGCTTTACCTCTATGGCGCTGACCAAGGATATATGACAGTCCTAACATTACTGTTACCAAGATAAGGGTAGCAGCAAAATATATGAGTAAAGGCCAAAGAGCAGTCGAATGCACCGTTCCTATATTCATCGCCTCCTTCTTTCCATCTGTTAGAGAATTCTTGTAATTCTAAATTATTGAACGAATTAAGAATATCAGCTTAACTCTGATTTTTCTGTAGGAGTTTTACCTACAGAAATTGAAAATGAGCGAGGATGTAAGATTAGAAAAAATGGTATAGGCCGTAGGACGAATACCTACAAGATAAAGATATAAACTCTTACAAAAAAATCAGAGTAATACTGATATATTCGTCTTCGTTAAGACTGTATGCTATAATGCAAAAAAAAGGAGGTAGATTATGAGCAAGTACTTGATGGTATTAATTTTTGCAGTGCTTTTTTCAGGGTGTGTTGCCCAGGTGACACCTGAGGGAACGTACATAGAGCCACTTTCGTCTACAATTGTAGTCGGACCGCCTGTTGTCGAAGCGCCACCTCCCGGGCTTCTGGTTAGTCCGCTGCCGCCTGTCTTCTTAGTACCGGAAAGACATATTTATTTCTACCATAACATGTACTATAACTACTGGGGGAAAGAATGGTACTACGGTGAAAGGGAAAAGGGGCCATGGCATAGACTTCGCAAAGATTATTACCCGAAGCACTACAAAGACAGAGATAGAGATAGAGATAGAGATAGAGACGGAGATAGGGATAGGGACAGAGATAGGGATCGATACAGAAACTAATACAAACGCATTATATAAAGTGTCATGCTGAACTTGTT
>JBGPPR010000055.1:0-6465 GCA_041488675.1 Thermodesulfovibrionia bacterium | reverse complement strand
GCCAAAAGGCTGGCATCGGAAATGGCGAAGATGGATGGGATCAATGATGTAGAGTACGGAGAAAAATTCCTTTCCTCTCTTTATTCTTTCGGAATCGGAATAAAGGCTGCAGGTATCCTGTTCATTATCGTCATGGTCGGAGGCGTGATTTTTGTCTGCTACAGTACAGTGAAAATTCTCTTTTACAGGAAGAAAGAGGAGATAGAAACCTATAAACTTCTCGGGGCTACAAGGGGGTTTATACGGGCGCCGTTTATTGTCGAGGGGGCTGCTATTGGTTTGTGCGGTGGCCTCTTGAGTCTCATCGGCATTCTATCGTTACATTATGTTGTCTTTCTCAAGCTTAGTCTCTCGATTCCTCTCTTTAGGGCGATCATCTTCCCAATAAACCTTACGCTGCTTCTTCCTCTCACAGGTTTTCTCCTGGGCATGACCGGTGCTGCTATTGCTATCGGGAGAATCCGGTACTGATCAGCGAAGTGCATGGTGCGAAGAGCAAAGTGCGTAGAGCAAAAAAAACAGAAAACAAAAAGCTTAGAGTAAAGTTCAAAGAATTAAAACCTAATAGCAGGAGACTTTTGGCTCTCTGCTCTTCGCTCTTAGCTCTTAGCTCTTTGCTCTTAGCTCCCTTTGTTTTTGCCGCGACGCCGCAGGAGGAATATAAGAAGATAAAAAAGGAGATGAGAGAAAAGAAGGAAAAAATCGAAAAGGTGGAAAAACGTGAACGCTCAATCCTGTCAGATTTAGAGGAAACCGGAAAAGAACTCAGCACTGTTGAAACTGAGATCAGAAAATCCAGGAAGAGGCTGAATAATACAGAGTCACAGATAGCGAGGGTAGAAGCAGAGATTTCTCTTAACAGAGGGAGCATTGATAGGCAGAGAGAATGGCTGAAGAGGAAACTCCGGGCTATGCAGAAGTACAGTTATCCAGGTGATATCATGTTGCTCCTTTCTAATACAGAAGATATCTCTCAATTGACGAAAAGCTGGAAAAACCTGGAATATATCGCACTTTATGAAAACAGAATCCTGAATTCTTACAAAGAAAACCTCAAGGGCCTTCAGGAAAAGGAGAAACAGCTTAAGGGTCTCGAAGCTGAACTCGTGAAAAACACCGAAAAGGTTAGATCCAAGGAGGCAGAGCTCGCGGGGAAGAAAGGGGAAAAAGAAGCAGTGCTCGCGTCCGTACAAAATGAGAAGTCTTCTTATGAGAAGATGTTGAAAGAATTGAAGGAAGCATCAAGAAGGCTTTTTGATGTCATACAAGAATCTGAAAAGGATACCTATCGTGCCAAAGGGTTTTCAGGGCTGAGAGGAAAACTGCTCTGGCCCGTAGAAGGAAGGATAGCAATACCATACGGGTCATCAAAAGATCCCAGGTTCAATACCCCTGTCTTCAAAAGCGGGATATTCATACAGACAGGCGATGATATTAACGCGAAGGCCGTTTACGCAGGAAAGGTCGTTTTTGCAGAGTGGTTTAAGGGTTATGGACGGCTTATGATCGTGAACCATGGTGATGGTTACCATACGCTCTATGGAAGCCTTTCAGAGATTTTTTCGAAAGTTGGCGATATAATAAACAGTGGACAGGTAATTGGACGAGTGGGTGATTCCGGTATCCTGGATGCACCCGGTCTCTATTTTGAAGTTCGGTACAAAGGCAGACCCCTTGATCCAGTGCAGTGGCTCAAGAAGAGATAAGAGCATGGAGGACAGAAGGTGAATAAGAAAAGAATAATTGTACTATTAGCCCTCGTCTTTATTGTTGCTTCAACAGGTATGCTTATTGGTCGATGGTCCATTGGAGCAGAAGGAGAAGGATATGAGGACCTGAAGGTCTTTACAGAAGCTTTAACCATGGTCAAGAAGAACTATGTCGAAGAGGTAAAGACAAAAGACCTTGTCTATGGTGCAATAAAGGGAATGCTCAGCTCCCTTGATCCTCATTCAAGTTTTTTGAACCCGGAAGCATATAAAGAGATGCAGGCGGAAACGAAGGGAGAGTTCGGAGGTATCGGCATCCAGATAGGAGTAAAAGAAGGGATGCTGACCGTAATCGCCCCCATCGAGGATACGCCTGCCTACAGGGCCGGCATAAAGGCCGGCGATAAGATCATAAAAATAAACAACGAAGCTACGAGGGAGATGAGTCTCCATGATGCCGTCAGTAAGATGCGGGGAGCACCTAAGACCCCTGTAACCATAGCCATACTTAGGGAAGGATGGAAAGAGACAAAGGAATTCACCCTTGTAAGAGAGATCATAAAGATAAAGAGCGTGAAATCAAAGCTTCTTGAGGATGGGATAGGATACGTGAAGATAAGCCAGTTTCAGGAACAGACAGCAGCAGATCTTTCCACGGTCATGGAGAAGCTCACACAGGAGAAAATAAATTCCCTTATCCTTGATCTCAGGAATAATCCCGGGGGACTCCTCAACAGTGCCGTGAGCGTTACGAGCCAGTTCCTTCCGCCGAACAAGCTGGTCGTTTACATAAAAGGCAGGAAAGGCGATAGGACAGAATACAATACCGCTGATGATCGGCCAAGTTATGACGCACCCATGATTGTGTTGGTTAATGAAGGCAGTGCCAGTGCATCGGAGATTGTTGCCGGTGCATTAAAGGATTGGAACAGGGCCGTAATCCTCGGTGCAAAGACCTTCGGGAAAGGTTCGGTACAATCAGTGATTCCTCTGAGTGACGGCTCGGGTCTGAGACTTACGACAGCGATATACTATACGCCAAAAGGGACATCCATACAGGCAACAGGAATTGTCCCTGATATTATTGTGAAGCTTGAACCAAAAGAAAAAGGTAAGGAGCATCCTGTAATACCTGTAATACGGGAAAAGGATCTCCAAAGGCACCTTGAAAACAATCTGGAGCAAGAGGAGCCGAAAGAGCCTGAAGAGATGGCTCCGATTGAAGTCGAAGAGAAAGACGATGCACAGCTTCAGAGGGCAATAGACCTCTTGAAAACGTGGAAGGTCTTTAAAGAACTTCCCAAGGCGTCATAAAGAATAGCATCAAGCAGCAAGTAGTTAGTAGTTAAGGTAAAAGAATGTGAAATGTTTAGATGCCCTAGCTACTTACTACTAATTCCTAATTACTTAAAGTGATTGATGTCCAGAATAATTTTTGACATAGAGACAGTCGGGAAAGATTTTGAGACTCTCGACTCACCGACCCAGGAATATCTCCTGAAGTACGCCGGAACAGAAGACGAAAAAGAGGAAATTAAGGAACGCCTCTCTTTCTATCCCCTCACCGGTGAAATCGTTGCGATAGGAATGCTCGATCCGGATACACAAAAGGGAAAGGTATTTTTCCAGAACGTTGGTGATCCATTGCTCCCCTTTGAAGAAGACGGCGTGCTCTACGAGACAGGAAGCGAGAAAGAAATACTCGACAAATTCTGGGCAGTCATTAAGGGATGCAGTCAGTTTATAACCTTCAATGGCAGGAGCTTTGACTGTCCTTTTATTCTCATTCGCTCTGCTGTATACAAACTAAAGCCTCGAAGGGATTTAATGCCGAACAGATACGGTGATACACACATAGACCTTCTTGACCAGCTTACCTTTTATGGCGCCGCGCGCAAGAGGTTTAACCTCGATATGTGGTGCAGGGTCTTCGGAATAAAGAGTCCAAAAGGAGACGGCATTACAGGAGATGAGATCAAGGCATTATTCAAGGCCGGACGGTATCTTGATATTGCGAGATACTGTGTCGGCGACCTCAGGGCAACCCGTGAGCTTCTTGTCTGGTGGGAAAACTACATAAAATATTCGCCTTAGCCCATTTTATTCATAAATTTTTTGATCAAGCAGGGCAGATGCGGTATCGGAGCGGCTTTACAGAGTGTTCACCGCCCCGAGGCGGCTGACACTCTGTACCTCGGAGGTCCGCAGAAGCGGACCGAGAATGAGCGATGATACCGCATCTGCTCTGCTCCTTTACAAGTTGTGAATAATCTGGGTTAGAATAGTCAAATTCCTCAATTATGAGAAACTTGTCGATATATTTTTTTATCGCTATTTACTTCATCACGCTTGGTGTTTCTGAGGCGAGGTCTGAAGCCGAAGACGTTGCAGGTCGGGCTACTGTTAAGAGTGACTCTTTGGATGTTTTTTCTCGAATGTCCTCAAAGAGCGAGGTATTGAAAAAACTCAGGAAGGGAGATTTGGTGTCAGTCGAATTTGAACTTGAAGGAGCAGAAGGAGCATGGTGCAGCCTCGTGGAGAAAGGAGAGACAACAATTTCAGGTTATGTGCAGTGCCAATACTTGGAGCGTGTTGAGCCTCAGAAAAGGATTTGGCAGAATGTCGGTGAGACAGTCAGCAATGAGACGAAGGTTACTATACATGGCAACACAGTACTTGTTCCGGTGACGCTCGGTTATGGAGGCACGATAGCTCAGGCTTTACTTGTTTTGGATACAGGCGCTTCGAATACAACAATTAGTACCGAAATTGCAGCCCGATTGAATATAAATCTGGAGCAAGCTAAGAAAGTAAAAGGACAGGTAGTTGGAGGAGGGTTGGTTGAGGGGAGAAGGACAAGGTTGAGTTTTATTACTGTCGGCCCTCATACAAGAAACGATATGGTGATTGATATCATCGAGCACAAAGGTCCGGCAGTTAAGTATGACGGACTATTGGGCATGGATTTTCTGCGCAATTTGAAATACCAGATTGATTTCGATAACCAAATTGTAAAGTGGCTGCCGCAATAAGGTAGATCAGAACAAAGAAGATCTACATAATAGTTTTATCGCAAATGCACACCTGAGCAACCGAAGATTTTAACTTCCTCTCTCTTGGTCTCCGTTTTTCTATGTTATCTACACAATTTCCCGAAAACCTGTTTATTTAAGAAAATAAAGATAAGATAATGTGTTATGATAGACAACAGAGAAAGACAACAGGGAAACTGATAAATAGATTTCATTTTGCAATGCTCACCTTTTAGCAGTATCCCCAATTAATAAACATTTAAATTTACATATTTGAGGAAGCACTTTTTTACCACTTCGTATAATCAGTGCACAGATAAGATTAAAAAATATATGAAAGCATATCGTATAGGCAAATCTATTATCCTGCCCCATGTCCGTTATGTGAGTTACGGAGGACGTAACAGTATGATGTTTCATTCTCAAGTTATAAGATTTAATGGACATTATAAAACAGTGGGATGTGACAGGATGGACGTTTCCGGTTTATGTTCGGGACACAGGATGAGCAAAGAAGAGTTTTTAAAAAGATTTTGTGGCGGAGTAGAACCGGAGACAGAGACAAACAAGGGATGACAGGGGGGTCTAATATTTATAGCTAAAGATTTAAAAGTATCCGAGGACGTTGAAAGACCAGAGTCTTATTAACAAAAGAGGAGGCTGAATAATGAGGAAAATGTATGTTGGGAACATTGCATTTGACGCAACAGAAGAAGATTTAAGGAATCTCTTCTCAGAATATGGTGAGATTGAATCAGTAAAAATAATTAAGGATCAATTTACGGAACGATCCAGAGGCTTTGGTTTTGTTGAGATGGTAGATGAAACCGATGCAAAAAAAGCGACTGCAGGCCTTAATAGTAAAGATTTTATGGGGAAAACGCTCACTGTAGCTGAAGCGAGACCACAACAACGGCGTGGCTTTCAGGAGAGAAGGGGTGGTTTTGGCGGAAGGAGAGACTAAAGATTTAAGAAACGTACCTGACATTCAGATAAACCTGCAGATTGTTGTGAAGAAACCTTTGAAAATTTCAGGTTTGAAAAAAAACAGCCCGAATGCTTATGGAGGTGGATATGAAAGAACTTGTTGAACTAATGGCGAAGGCTCTGGTAGATAAGCCGGAGGAGGTTGTAGTGGCCGAGGTACACGGAGAAAAAACCGCTATTTTTGAATTGCGTGTTGCTGCAACTGATATTGGGAAGGTTATCGGGAAGCAAGGAAATACAGCGCGAGCAATGAGAACAATACTGAGTGCTGCCGGTACCAAGCTCGACAAGCGTTGTGTCCTTGAAATACTGGATTAATTAAAGATTTAATAAATTTTCCACCCTGCGGTCTCTGCCGCAGTTCCTCATTTCTGTTATTCTGGCTTGTCCAGAATCTTTTCCCGAAAGCTTTCGGGATCGGAAGGATTCTCGATGCGAGTCTTCGCTGAGAGTCGCTACGACCCGACAAGTCTATGACCCGTGGGGTCCGACCCATAGGGCGGGAATGATACTGAAAACAAATATTCAATTTCTGACGCCCTGCGGTTTCTGCCGCAGGGTTCTTCACATGCGCCTGTCTGACAGCATCCCTCAATGCCTTACGCGCAAAAGCAGAACGGGTAGTCTTAAGTTTTTTAACAATATTATCTACTGCTTCTACTAAATCTTCATCCAAAGTCATCTGAATCGTTCTCATTTTCACCCTCACGTCTCTTCTATGCATCAGCAGGATTCTC
>JBGPPR010000054.1:0-6506 GCA_041488675.1 Thermodesulfovibrionia bacterium | reverse complement strand
TTGAGACTGCTTCTTAAGAACCGCGAGTATTTCAAGGGAACCCATTTTTATGCATTCCTGACAGATATTCCCTATCCGCTTGTCACCCTCAAACAAAATACCCTCCACCTTTTCGATGACATATGTTGTCCCACAGGTAACACAAACTGCCGACAAAACGAAATCTGATCTATGGAGTTTCACCTTTAACATTTCTCTCATCTCCCATTATGCCGTTCTTGTATATAATTCCTCCCCTTTTTGATAGCACCGGATTATTATATCCGGAAATGTTCCGGCATTGCTGCAAGGATTTGTATAGTATCAGAGGAGTTCTAAATTCTCTCGGAGAAGAAACTTACCTCGCATTCCCGGCAGTCGGCCGGGACTATAATAAGCAAAAATGTTATATCTGTCAGCATCTAAACATTTGATGAAAACTCCGGGTAGATAAATGATCACATGTTCTGCTTGCCTTCTCTTCAATGTGGTATAATACAAAGCTAAGATAATCATGGAAAAAAGAGTAAAAAAGGCTATATTTCCTGCTGCCGGACTCGGGACACGGTTTTTACCGGCCACAAAGGCATCTCCGAAAGAAATGTTACCCATCGTTGATAAGCCGATGATTCAGTATGCGATTGAAG
Organism: Thermodesulfovibrionia bacterium; assembly: GCA_041488675.1. Lineage (GTDB taxonomy): Bacteria > Nitrospirota > Thermodesulfovibrionia > Thermodesulfovibrionales > SM23-35 > DASPRG01. The sequence goes on along the minus strand of JBGPPR010000054.1, from coordinate 5,880 downwards.
AAGCAAGTGCCTGCGGGATAGAAGAGTTCATAATCATAACGGGAAAATACAAACGTTCCATAGAAGACCATTTTGATTCTGCTTTCGAACTTGAAGAGAGCCTCAAAAAAGCCGGGAAAAAAAGATTGCTTGAAGAGATCAGCAGGCTAAACCACTTAAACTTTGCCTATATTAGACAGAAAGCAACCCTTGGGCTTGGCCATGCAATATACTGTGCCAAGCCGTTCGTAAAAGACGAACCCTTTGCAGTACTCCTCAGCGATGATATCATTGACCCGGAGGATACGTTATTGCAGGATATGATAAATCTATACAGGAAACTGAACTCCCCCATCATTGCCCTGCAGCAAATCCCTGCAGAAGATGTACAGAAATACGGGGTCATTGAGGGGGTGAAAGAGTCTGATAATTTATATAAAATCAAGAACCTCGTGGAAAAACCGAAAATTTCGGAAGCTCCTTCCGACCTGGCAATAATTGGAAGGTACATCCTTACGCCTGATATCTTTGATATACTGGAGAATGTTGGTTTTGGAAAAGGCGGGGAGATACAATTGACAGATGCACTGCATGGTTTGCTGAGGAAACGGTCAATGTATGGATATCTCTTTAAAGGAAAGAGATATGACGCAGGAGATAAGGTTGGGTATCTGAAGGCAACTGTTGATTTTGCCTTGAAGAATCCCGAAGTCTCCGAGCAATTTAAAGAGTACCTCATTCAGGTTGCAACAAGAATACAGGAGAGTGAATAAAAAGCAGAGGAAACATGGTGATAGACTTGGAACACAAGGACGACAAAGAGATAGAAATACCTGACAGTCTGCCTGTACTGCCCGTAAGGGATATTGTGGTATTCCCTTACATGATACTTCCCCTTTTCGTTGGAAGGGAAATGTCAATTAAGGCTATAGAGTATTCTCTCAGTGCAAATAAAATGGTGCTGCTTGTAACGCAAAAAGATCTCGATATAGAAAACCCGACCCCTGAGGATCTTTATTCTGTTGGGACTGTTGGAATTGTTATGAGGATGCTCAAGCTCCCCGATGGACGGGTAAAGCTACTCGTAAGGGGACTAAACAAGGCAAGATCCCTGAATTATACCCAGACTGAACCTTTCTTTAAGGCCGATATCGAAAGGATTGCTGAGATAAAGCCGGACGTAATTACCATTGAGGATGAGGCACAGATGAGGACGGTGAAAGAACAGTTAGACAAGGCTGTTTCTCTTGGGAAGACGATACTCCCGGACGTCATGGGCGTTGTAGAGGGCATTGAGGATCCGGGAAGACTTGCTGATCTCATAGCCTCAAACATCGGATTGAAAACAGAGCAGGCCCAGGAAATACTCGAGATAATTGACCCCATTCAAAGGCTGAAACGCGTCGGCGAAATATTGGGGAGAGAAATCGAACTCCTAACCGTTCAACAGAAGATTCAGTCCGAGGCTCGAGGTGAGATCGATAAAACGCAGCGAGAGTATTTCCTGAGAGAACAATTAAAAGCAATACAGAAAGAACTTGGTGAGATTGATGAAAGAGCAGAAGAGATAAAGGAGTTCAGGAAAAAAATAGAAGATGCAAAGATGCCTGAGAAGGTGCTGAAAGAAGCTGAGAAACAGCTCAAACGTCTGGAGAAGATGCACCCCGACAGTGCTGAGTCAGCGACGGTGCGAACATACCTTGACTGGTTAGTTGAATTACCCTGGGCTAAGTCTACGACAGACAACCTCGACATAAAGGCTGCAGATAAAGTGCTCAATGACGACCATTATGATCTCGAAAAGGTAAAAGAGCGCATTTTAGAGTATCTGAGTGTCAGGAAACTGAAGGAAAAAATGAAGGGACCCATCCTCTGCTTCATTGGGCCTCCGGGGGTTGGTAAAACCTCTCTCGGCAGGTCTATCGCACGTGCCCTGGGAAGAGAATTCGTTCGCATGTCCTTGGGAGGCATGAGAGATGAAGCGGAGATAAGAGGGCACAGGAGAACCTATGTTGGCGCACTGCCGGGAAGAATCATACAGGGCATAAAGACATCAGGGACAAACAACCCCGTGTTTATGCTTGATGAGATCGACAAGATAGGAATGGACTTCAGGGGAGACCCGTCATCAGCTCTTCTTGAAGTCCTTGACCCGGAGCAGAATTTTGCCTTTGTGGATCACTATCTTACCGTTCCCTTTGACTTGACTAAGGTAATGTTCATCACAACAGGTAACATGGTGGATACAATTCCAAGCGCCCTGAGAGACAGGATGGAAATAATCTATCTGTCCGGTTATACGACAGAAGAAAAACTTGGTATTGCGAAAAACTTTCTGATACCGAAGCAATTGGAGGAACATGGCATCAGCGGCAAGATATTGAAAATTGCAGATTCGGGACTTCGGGGTATCATCACACAGTATACAAGAGAAGCAGGTGTCAGAAACCTCGAGAGAGAGATTGCGCACGTCTGCAGGAAGGTGGCAAAGAAGATAGCCGAGGGCAGTGAGAAATCATTTGTTATAAGTTCGCAGAATATCCATAAATACCTCGGCGTACCCAAATACCTTCCTGAAGAAGAGATGGAGAAAGATGAAGTGGGCGTCTCAACAGGCCTTGCATGGACAGAATCAGGTGGAGACATCATTTATGTTGAGGCGACACCCATGAAGGGCAAAGGCCATCTCACCTTGACAGGTCAACTTGGAGACGTCATGAAAGAATCTGCCCAGGCTGCATTGAGTTATATACGATCGAGATCAAAATCTCTTGGCATAAAGGATGATATATTCTCTAAAACAGATCTTCATATCCACGTCCCTGCTGGTGCCATACCAAAAGACGGCCCATCGGCAGGTATTACAATGGCCACGGCAATAGCATCCGCTATCACGGGAAAACCGGTGAGGAAGGACATTGCCATGACAGGAGAGGTCACACTGAGAGGCAGGGTATTACCTATTGGGGGACTGAAAGAGAAAACCCTTGCTGCAAAGAGAATGGGAATCAAGACAGTGGTCATTCCAAAGAGGAACAGGAAAGATCTTGATGATATTCCAAAATATATCAAGAAAGATATGGAGTTCGTTTTTGCCGAGACAATGGATGACGTGCTAAAGGCTGCCTTGAGAAATAACAGTCAGGGGTCAAAAAAGACAGCCAATAGCCATAAGTCACGAGTCAAAAAAAGAGCATAGTACTGTTACCAAAATCTCTGATGCCCTCAAACCAAATCATCTCATTAGTAAACCTGAAAATCATAACTGACTTTTTGGCATGAAACTCTCTCAAATCGGGGAATTGTCCCTTTTAGAAGAGATACGAAAAAGATTTGGAAAATATTCTTCCCGTATTCTCGTAGGAATCGGTGATGATGCTGCCTTAATAAAAGCTTCAAACGAAAATCTCCTTGTGACTACTGATATGATGGTAGAAGGGATTCATTTCAATCTGAGTTTTGCAACACCTTATCAACTGGGTTTCAAGTTAGTCTCAGTTAACGTGAGCGATATTTTTGCTATGGGTGGCAAGCCAAAGTTTCTCCTCTTGAATTTAGCTATGAATAAAAGTACTGACAAGACAGTATTCGATAGTTTTCTTGATGGAGTACATGAGGCAATGAATCTCTATGGTTTATCCCTTGTTGGCGGAGATATTTCTGCTTCACAGGAAGGTATTAGTGTATCAGCAACAGTCATCGGGTATACAAAAAAACACGTGACGCGCTCCGGTGCAAAAATAGGTGACAGAATTTATGTTACAGGCACCCTCGGAGATTCGGCCTGTGGCCTTGCACTGCTAAAGAAAATTAGAAAACCTATTCCTCTTGAGAACACAGCCACCCCTCCCCTAACCCCTCCCACCAGGGGAGGGGAATGCTTTAAAATTCCCGCCCCCTCGAGGGGGGAGGGTCAGGGAGGGGGTGAAGGTCTGGGCTCCAAGTTCAGGACTCTATTTTCCAAGTGGGGATTATCATGGGATGATGTCGAGCCACTACTTAAGAGGCATCTCATGCCCGTAGCAAGAAATCCAATAGAATTTGTCCGAAATGCAACATCCATGATAGACATTAGTGACGGCCTGCTTATTGATTTATCGAGGATCTGCGATGAAAGTAAAGTTGGGGCAAGAATATACACAGAAAATATCCCCTTGTCTTCTGAACTTAATAAGGTCGCCTCATGTCTGAATATTTCGCCTAAGAAATTAGCTCTATCAGGTGGAGAAGATTATGAACTGTTATTTACTGCACCTGCTAACAAAAAAATTAAGGCAAAATGCATCGGAGAAGTTGTAAAATCACAAAGGGTTATTGTAGACATGTCAGGCAAAGAAAAACAATTTTCAGCAGAAGGGTATCAACACTTTGGCGTTCAGAGATAGGCTAAGGGAAGTTATAAAGTTGAGAGAATCGCCGCACAGGGTCGCGATAGCCTTTGCAACAGGCGTCTTCATAGGAATGTCTCCGTTAATAGGATTCCATACCCTGCTTGGTTTCGTCATCGCATGGATTTTCAGACTCAATCCATTCGCTATGCTGGCCGGTGTGTATATCACAAACCCATGGACCATTGTCCCAATCTATACCTTCAGCACGTGGGTAGGTACACAATGTCTCGGATTGGAGCAAATGATTCCAGAAATAGACTGGTCAAATCTTTCTTTCATTAATCTCCTGAATGACCTCGAGCCCCTTCTTATGCCGTTCATTCTCGGGACACTGTTGATGGGATCTGTCGTGTCTGTTATTAGCTACATCATCATTTATTTGGCAGCAAAAAAGATCCATAACCCTTCCCCACTGTAGTCATCAATTCTATAATACGTCTTCGTTAATAAGTCTTCATTCAAGGTAGGATGTCATACTTTGCAGACCCTTTTACCATAAGCTTTTTAGATAATATATAAATCAAAGTCAACAAATTATAAATATTATTTTACTGTCACGCCAAATTTGGGCTTGACGATCAAAATTTTTTACCTTGACAGGTCGCAGACTCATAATCTAATCTTAACCAAATTAATATTTTTACGACAAAGTCTTAATTTTGTAAAAGAGCGGTTTATTGGAGGTGAGCCGAACTTTCGAAGGATGATCCTTTGAGAGGTTCGGTTTTTTTATTGTTTACCTCACGGGGGAATCATGGGGTTAGAAAAACTTACGCCGTTCGCTGGGTTTAGCATCTTAATCGACCGGCCTCTTCTATTTAGAATCTGCTGCCAATCTGTTCCCGATAATTCAGTACCTCTGGCCTATAGAACTTATGAACTTCAGCTCTTCAGCACTATGGCTCTTCCGCATTTCAGCAATTTGGCGCTTTTTTCGGAATCTGTGACCAATCTGTAAGTTTTGATGTGGTAACCTTAAGAAGGTTTTTAAGAATAGGGGAGGTAGTGTCATACGAAGGGAATGTGACCCCACCCGGCCTCCCCTTATCTAAGGGGAGGAGTAGGAGGGGTTACCATCTCCTGCCTTGTCGGAGTGACCCTTCGCGGAGACCCGCCGGGATGGAGGGGATTGAGAAAAGGTAGAGATTCAGGAAATTTTCCAATACTCATTAGATTAGGGTATGTGATCCCATGGACGCTAACCATGTCCAATGGGTCAGACGCATAGAAGGCCACAGAAAATAGTGGCATCTTTAAAAATTAGCGTCCATGGGATCGCTCCTTGAGATAACAAACAACATTTCTAAGTAAGAAAGGGGGTATAGGGAAGGGAACTTGGAAAAGGGGGTGTGTCTCATGACATAGCAGTGTTAACTTTTTCCGATTTTGTAAAGGTTCATTGAAAACCTTGAGAAGACAAAAAATAACTTCTAACTAAGAAAGGGGGTAAAAGAAATGTTAAGACTCAAAAGTTTTTATCTCATGTACGAAAGGAAATTGTTCATAGTCA
>JBGPPR010000053.1:0-6514 GCA_041488675.1 Thermodesulfovibrionia bacterium | reverse complement strand
CCAATTATGCTTGCACTCAATACCTTGGATAACATCTCTATAGATTATATTTTCAAGCGCCCTCGGAATTCAATATGGTAAAATATCAGCCTATTCTAACAATTTCACAATTTCCAGGGAGATTAGATGGCTAAAGTACAGGTAAGCATTGAAGAAGAGATGAAGGGCTCCTATCTTGATTACGCCATGAGCGTAATCATAGGGCGGGCACTTCCTGAAGTGAGAGACGGGCTGAAGCCTGTCCAGAGAAGGATTCTCTATGCCATGTTCAGGGAGGGTCTTCTCCCCGGAAGGAAATACTCGAAATGCGCGGGGGTGGTTGGTGAGGTCTTAAAGAAATATCACCCCCACGGAGATACAGCCGTTTACGATGCCCTTGTAAGACTTGCCCAGGACTTCAACATGCGCTATCCCCTTATCGATGGGCAGGGGAACTTTGGATCCGTTGATGGAGACCCGCCGGCTGCATACAGATATACGGAAGCGAGACTTGCAGCCATTGCAGAGGAACTCCTCTCTGACATAGACAAAGAGACCGTCGATTTCATTTCCAATTTTGACGAGACAACAGAAGAACCTGTTGTTTTGCCCTCAAGGATTCCCAACTTAATCGTGAATGGCTCTTCAGGTATCGCTGTCGGAATGGCAACAAACGTACCTCCCCACAATCTCGGAGAGATTATCGATGGGCTCGTTATGTTACTCGAAAGTGCGGACGTCACGTTGCAAGATCTGATGACTGCTGTTCAGGGACCTGATTTCCCGACAGGCGGGACCATTCATGGCACAGAGGGAATCCTCCAAGCCTACAACGAAGGGAGGGGGCTTATCAAAATCCGGGCAAAGGCTCGAATCGAGCGGGAGTATAGGGGTGGCGAGAATATCATCGTCAATGAGCTTCCCTATCAGGTGAATAAGGCAAGGTTGATCGAAAAGATTGCGGAGCTTGTGAGGGAAAAGAGACTCACAGGCATATCCGAAATCAGGGATGAGTCAGACAGGGATGGCATAAGGGTCGTGCTTGAACTGAAAAGAGGAGAAGTGGCAGAAGTTATCCTGAACAATCTCTATAAGCATACACAGATGGAAAGTACCTTCGGAATCATTATGCTCGCCCTTGTCAATGGTCAACCCAGGACATTGGGTCTCAAGAGACTCTTGAGCTATTTCTTACAACACAGAAAAGATGTGGTTCTGAGGAGAACCAGGTTCGAACTCAGAAAGGCCGAGGAGCGGGCACACATCCTGGTGGGATTAAAGATTGCTCTCGACCACCTTGACGAGATAATAGCTCTTATCAGAAGGTCGAAGACACCGGAAGAGGCAAGGACAGCTCTAATAAGAGATTATCCTCTCTCTGAAGTGCAGGCGCAGGCAATCCTCGACATGAAACTCCAGAGACTCACAGGCCTTGAAAGGGAAAAGATAATAAAAGAATTTGTGGATACCTTGAAGGAGATAGAGAGGCTGAAAGCGATACTCGGAAGTGATGCCCTGGTCTCAAACATTATCAAAGAAGAACTCCTTGCGATCAGGAATAGATATGCAGATGAAAGGAGAACAGAGATTACTTCAGAGACAAGAGAGATTACCATTGAAGATCTTATTACCGATGAGGAGACGGTTATAACTCTCTCTCACCAGGGATATATAAAAAGGAACCCCCTCAGTGCATACAGGAGTCAGCGCCGGGGAGGAAAAGGGCTTATCGGCATGGAGACAAAGGAAGAGGATTTTGTTGAACAGCTTTTCATCGGGGCGACCCATGATTATATGCTCTTCTTCTCCAATCTCGGCCGCCTTTACTGGTTGAAGGCCTTCCAGTTGCCGGAAGCAGGCAGGGCAACGAGGGGCAAGGCGCTTGTAAACCTTCTTTCCCTGTCAGAGGGCGAAAGAATAACAACAGCCCTTCCTGTTCGTGATTTCAAGGAAGAATTTCTCGTCATGTTTACAAAGAATGGGATAGTAAAAAAGACGGCCCTTGAGAAATACAGTAACCCTCGCGGAAAGGGGATTATCGCCATAGCACTTGATGAAGGCGATGAACTCATTGCTGTGAGGAAAACAGATGGTAAAAGCGACCTCATCATAGGAACGAGAAACGGCCTTGCAATACGATTCAATGAAGAGGATGTGCGTGATACGGGACGTACTGCTAAGGGAGTGATAGGCATCAGACTCTCAAAAGGAGACGAAGTTGTTTCTGCAGAAGTAGCGGAAGAAAAGACTGCCATTCTTACGGTAACAGAAAAGGGACAAGGGAAACGTTCCCCAATTGAAGAGTATCCGGTTCAGGGACGTGGCGGCAAAGGGGTCATCTCGATTAAAACCACGAAAAAAGGCGGCAAAGCAGTCGGACTTAGGCAGGTGAGGGATGAAGATGAGGTCGTGATGATAACCAGCTCAGGAAAGATCATTCGAACTCTCGCGAAAGAAATTTCTCTCCACGGAAGGAACACCCAGGGCGTAAGGCTCATGGATGTCGGTGAAGATAAGGTAGTAAGCATCGCGAAAGTTGTGGAGAAGGGATTAATATAGTCCTTTTATGAACTCCTTAGTAAATTCCCCCGAAATTCCTATTTCTCACGATATTATTGTTACCCTTGTATCGATTCTTGTTTCGGGTCTTCTGAAAGGGAGTATATGCTTTTGACGCGACAGATTTTGCAGATGTCTTTCTCTTATCCTTTATGTCATCGGTCATAAATGAATGAACAGTTTCATTATTTTTGTAACTTTCTTCAACAGGTTTCTCCTTTATCTCACCATATGCGGCACAGAGTGCTGCTGCTGCAACATCACCAGACCCATAGTTATTTGATAACTCTTCAACTGTTTGGAGATAGACCGTATGTCGATTCTCTCTAATTATCTCAGAAATATCTCTGGCAATATTTTTTTCTTTTGCCCTTACAACATCTGATAGCGAAGGTAATTTCTTCCTGTCAATTATTGTCCTTGCATTTTTTTCTATCAGTCGCAAATGCTTGTATTCCCTTGGAGTAACCAGTGTTATTGCTATTCCTGACTTCCCGGCTCTTCCGGTCCTTCCTATCCTGTGAACGTAGCTGTCAGGATGCTGAGGGATACCGTAGTTAATTACATGAGTCACATTTTTGATATCAAGTCCCCTCGCAGCTACATCTGTCGCAACGAGGATATCAAGCATACCTCTTTTGAATTTATTCATGACGTCATCCCTTCTTGCCTGTGTATAATCACCATGAATGGCACCCGCATTGTATCCCAACCGGCTGAGTTTCATAGAAACCTCATCAACCTTTCTCTTTGTATGGCAGAAGACGATGGCAAGCTGTGGTTCTTCCACGTCAAGGATTCTTGAAAGGGCATGAACCTTATTTTCTTCCATGACCTCATAAAATGTCTGTCTTATCTTTGGAATAATAATATCCTTTATATTTACATGTATCTTTTCCGGGCTCTTCATATACCGCCTGGCAATATTCATTATCGGCAGCGGGATGGTTGCTGAAAATAGAAGGGTTTGTCTCTCTTCGGGCGTTGCTTTGAGTATTGTCTCAATATCCTCAATAAATCCCATATCAAGCATTTCATCTGCTTCATCAAGAACGACAATTTGAATCGCTGAAAGAGAAAGGTTTTTTCTGTTGAGAAGGTCTATAACACGGCCTGGTGTTCCAACAACGACATTGACACCCTGCTGCAAAGTCTTTATTTGCATCTCAATAGACGCACCTCCATAAACAGGCAGGACACGAACGTTCTTATACCGGCCTATGTTGTGAACCTCCTGCGCAACTTGAACCGCCAGTTCCCTTGTTGGCTCCAGTACAATGGCAAAGGGTTTTCTCCCATTCTGACATTTTTCTGCAATTGGGATACCAAAGGCAGCAGTCTTTCCCGTGCCGGTTTGCGCCTGTCCCACGATATCACGGTTACTCATTATGATCGGTATAGCAGAGACCTGAATAGGTGTCGGCTCTTCAAATCCTATTTCTGATATTGACTTCATTGTTTCTTTAGTGAGGTTAAAAATGTCAAAGTTCATTCTTTTTTATCCTTCTTTTGTTTCATAACAAAATTTTTGCAGGGTTAATTGTTTTAATACTTTTTTGGTTAGATGAATAAAACCCTATGCCGGGGATGAGAAAATAAAAAGTTATTTTTTTCTTCTTAGAGATATTTTCAAGAAGGCTGGTTTTTATTTTACTCCTGAATAGGTTTCCTAAACCGAAAAGTTTTTCTCCTTCTCTTTCTTGCCTCTCTTTGTTTCCGTTTCTCCTTTTCGGAAGGCTTTTCATAAAAACTCCTGTTTTTAATTTCTCTGAAAAGACCGTCCTTCTGAAGTACCCGCTTCAGGGTTTTCAATGCCCTTTCAACATCATTTCCGCTGACTTTAATTTCCAAAACTGCTATCCCCAGCCTTTCCTTGGACCCTTGCCTGAACCAAAGCCACCCTTTCTCTCATGAAAGCCGGTTCTCGGCTGTTGGGGTTTTGCCTCAGCTAAAGCAAGAGTTTTTCCCATAAATGGTTTGCCGTTGAGTTCTGAAATCGTGTTTTTTGCGTCATTGTCCGAGCCCATCTCAACAAAGCCAAATCCTCTGGACTGTCCTGAGAACTTATCCGTTATTATTTTTACCGATACAACTTCTCCATAATCTGAGAAGAGATTAGTTATGTCCTGCCCCGTTGCCTGAAACGGAATGTTTGCAACATAAATTTTTTTTCCCATTGCATCTCCTTGTTTGTATGGAACAAAAACCCTCAGAGCTTTCAAAGCATCTGAGGGTTTCAACTTATTAACTCCAAAAGCCTTTTTATTATAACGTAAATTACTTTTAAATACCACCCTTTTAAAAAAAGTCCTTTCATTGGGCGGCTAAAGTTAACGGATGACATTAATGACAGGCAAAAGCTTTATTAATTGAACAAAAGTAATTCAACGTGTCGAGAGTAGGAGAAATACTGACAGGAATATCAGTCAAAGTCTTACGAGAAAATCAGACAAACAAGGATATTAATCTCCCTTTATTAGTCAGAAAATAAATGACAGATTTACTAAAAAGAGGTACAAAAGCGATGCAAGGAGACAGCGTTGACGAGTTAATTCAACAACTGAACCAAGAAAACGTGTATGTCCGAATGCATGCAGCAAAGAAACTGGGAGACATAGGGGATGCCCGTGCAGTACAACCCTTAATTGCTATCCTGAAGGATGAAAAAGCTGGCATCAGAGCAGCAAGTGCCCTGGAGCAAATAGGGAAACCCTCGGTAGGGCCCTTAATTGTTGCCCTGAAGGATGAAAGCCGGATCGCCAGAAGGAATGCGTCAATGGTTCTCGGAAAGATAGGGGATGTTAGAGCAGTAAAACCCTTAATCGGCGCCCTTGAGGATGAAGACTTGATTGTCAGAAGAAATGCAGCAAAAGCATTGGGAGAGCTACGGGATACCAGCGCAGTAGAGCCTTTAATTGCTGCCCTTAAAGATAAAGTGGGAGTTGTCCGAAGAGAAGCTGCATCAGCATTAGGGGAGATAAAGGATAAAAGAGCAATAAAACCCTTAATGGACTCTCTTAGAGATTCTGATGCAGTGGTCCGGATTAAGGCGACTACAGCATTGAAAGAAATGGGAATTCCTGAAACCGCCATTGACGATATTCTGCATTGATAAAATTATTCCGTAGAATAAAAACAGATATGTTTGAAGCAACAATACTCAAAAGTGCTACTGATCCTCATCCCTTTCAAAGCCCGGTTTTACCTATTGAAGAAGCTGTTATTTTACTGAAGGAGGCAGAGGAGGAACGTCTGGCTGCTGATATTCGTTTGGTCAGAATATTTAAGGAAATGGGATTGTATTGATTGTCTGGGGCATATAATAGTATGATTAATTCATACCATATGCAGGAGGTGTTCAGATGGCAACAGCGGTTAAAAAAACAATTTCCCTTCCGCCGGACTTGGCTGAGGAAATAGAAATGATAGCGGAGGAGGAAGGCAAGACCCTTAGTGCAGTAATTCAGGATGCTTTGAGGAGCACAAGAAAGGAAAGGCTTAAGAAAGAATTCTATCAGCTTCGGGGGTATTGGAGCAGCAAGGCAAAAGAAAAGGGTATTCTCACTGAAAAAGACCTTGAGAAATACCTGAAAAAGTGAAACTTGTATTTGATACGAATATTTTCATATCCGCGTTTGTAATTCCACATAGTAAAGCTGAGAAGGCGATCCTGAGAATACTTGAAGGCACTGACTCTCTGATTATTTCGAAAGAGATCATTAATGAAGTCTTATCTGTTCTCTCCGCAAAGTTTTATCGTGACAGTGAGGCCATCAGTCATACAGCTCTTTACCTTTCAGACCTTGCCCGAATTGTGAAACCAATCAAAAGGATTCATATTCTTGAAGACGATCCTGATAACAGAGTGCTTGAGTGCGCGTTACACGGCAAGGCTGATGCGATAGTCACAGGAGATAAGGAAATGCTGAAATTGAAAAAATTTGAAGGCGTAAGGATTATGAGTTTAAAAGAGTAT
>JBGPPR010000052.1:0-6549 GCA_041488675.1 Thermodesulfovibrionia bacterium | reverse complement strand
GATGACCTCAAGCCACCGATGAAGGCATATTTGGAGTTCGATGCCCACCCTGAGATGAATATTCCGTATACTCCGAGACCTGCTATGGCAAAAATGAATAAAATGCCTACATTGATGTTTGCGATTACAAAATTAGACGAGGACGAGAAGGGGATAACAGCGAGATTTATCATCGATGCGGCCATGAAGATGACGGGGGCAAGATAGAAGAGCGGTTTATCAGCATTTGCCGGTATTATATCTTCCTTGAAGAACAGCTTGAGACCATCGGCGAAGGGCTGCAATAATCCGTGAGGTCCTACCCTCATCGGTCCTAACCTCACCTGCATGTGTCCAATCACCTTACGCTCGAAATATGTTGCGTATGCTACATGAAGGAGTCCTACCCCGAGGACGACAGCAATCTGTATGATAATGAATGCAACTTTAATTCCAAATTTTATTAGTGCATCAACCGTCGCAGGCGTTATTATGTTCGTAACGGTATCCATCCCTTACCTGTCGCACTCACCAAGTACGATATCAATCGTTCCTATGTTTGCTATTACGTCTGCAACCAGATGTCCGGCACATAACCTTGGTAAAACACCGGCATGAACAAAGGAGGGAGCCCTTACTCTCATTCTATAAGGTTTTCCAGTTCCGTCGCTCACAAAATAAAAGCCAAGTTCCCCCTTCGGAACTTCAGTTGCAACGTAGAGTTCTCCCTGAGGAACCTTTGGCCCTTTTCTAACAAATTCAAAATGCTTGACAAGATACTCTTGAGCTTTTTTAATCTCCTCAGGTAACTGATCAAGGGCTACAGCCTGTTCTGCCAGTTTTTCCTCAGATAGTCCCTTCCCGCCCGGTACGATAGTCAAGGCTTTAAACTTGCAGGTCGCATAACAGGTTGCGCAACCAAGGCACATCTCCTGTTTTATTTTATGGGGTTGTTTCTTTTCACCAAAGATAGCCTTTGCAGGACATGCCCTCAGACACATACCACACCCTTTACAGGCTTTTTCAAGAATAAAATATGCATGTTCTCTTCTGGGATGAGTAATCGGCATCATTTTGTCCTTTGGCTGAAGGGTGAAGGTGGTGGCTTCAACCATGACAGGACCCGGCGGTAATTTATTGATACACTGCCTGATAATGTTGTTCGATTGCCTCATTTCCAGCATCCTGCAGCGGTATCTGTCGTAGGTGTCACCTTCTGTACCGACAGGCACTTCGAACTCTACCTTGTCATATGCATCATAGGGGAAATGTCTTCTGATATCGTAAAGAACACCTGAGCCCCTTAAGGTTGGTCCCGTGAGTCCCCAGTTCACTGCTTCTTCTGCAGAGATGACTCCGATACCTATTGTTCTCTTGAGCCATATCCGGTTCTGATCTATGAGAGTTTCGTACTCCAGAATGCGAGATGGGAACTCCTCTGTAAATTGATAAAGGCTATCAAGAAATTCCTGTGAGACATCGTTTCTTACCCCTCCGACCCTCGGATAGGTGACAGTGAGTCTTGCACCGCAGATCTTCTCATACAGGTCAAGGATCCACTCTCTCTCTCTGAAGCAGTACAGGAACACTGTCATAGCACCAATATCGAGGGCATGGGTTGCGAGCCAGAGGAGATGATTGGCAATTCTTGACATCTCACCAACTATTGTCCTAATAAACTTGGCTCTTTCAGGGGCCTCTATTCCGAACAGTTTTTCGACAGCAACACAATAACCAATATTGTTTGACATTGCAGATACATAATCCATTCTGTCTGTAAGAGGCAACGCCTGGAAATAACTCAAACTCTCACCGAGTTTTTCAATGCCTCTGTGCAGGTAGCCTATATAAGGTGTAACTTTTACTATTGTTTCGCCATCGATATCAAGGACAAGCCTCAGGACTCCGTGGGTAGCCGGATGCTGTGGCCCCATATTTACATTCAGTTCTCTTGTTTCGAAAATCTTCTCTACCTGTTCCATGCTATCCTTCCCACTCGAATTCTTTTAATTCCTGTGATTTCTTAAGAACTTCGGTAAACCCGGTCCAATCTTTTTCTATTGCCGGGCCTTTCAGAGGATAGTCTTTTCGTAAAGGATATCCTTCCCAATCCTCCGGCATAAGAATCCTTCTGTGGTCTGGATGTCCTTGAAATACAATCCCGAACATATCAAAACATTCCCTCTCATGCCAGTTAGCGCCTGCCCAAATAGGAGTAACACTGTGGATGCGAGGGTCATTTTCGGGAACTTGGGCTCTCACTCTAATTCTATTGTGAAATCTGATGGAATAAAGGTTATAGACAACCTCGAATCGAGGGTCCTTTTTGCCGTGGTAATCGGCGCCGCAGAGGTCCTGAAGATGGTCAAAATTGAGAACCGGGTCATCATGGAGATATTTGCAGATTCCAAATATGCCATCCCTTTTTACGATCACTGAGACCTGATCCCTGAAATTCGTGACCTCTGCTACTTGCTCAGGAAATTTTTCCTTTATCTTTTCCGCTATCTCTGTCGGGTCCATTCCTTTTTGCGGAATGGATATTCTTGCAAGTACTACCGCCAAGGACTCCACCTCGCCTGTTCTTTTCGTATCTTTTCCTGAAGCTTCATCATCCCCTCTAATAATGTCTCAGGTCTCGGGGGACAACCGGGGACATATACATCAACAGGGAGAAAGGTATCACATCCCTGTACTGTACTGTATGTCCTGAAGACTCCTCCTGTGCATGCACAGCTTCCCATAGCGACTACATATCTCGGTTCAGGAATCTGGTCATAAACCCTTCTTACCACGGGGGCCATCTTCTTGGTGACAGTACCAGCGACAATCAAACAATCAGCTTGTCGCGGCGAGCCTCTGAATATGATTCCGAACCTGTCAAAGTCGTAATGGGCCGCGCCGGTAGCCATCATCTCAATAGCACAGCAAGCAAGCCCAAACGTTGTCGGCCATATTGACGACAATCTTCCCCAGTTTATAATTTTATCGAATGTGGTAATGATGACATTCGGAGGTAGTATCTTTGTGTCTTCTTCTACCTGAATAAGGCCAACTGTTGATGTGTCAATCACCATCTCCTACCCCCTGCTTTTATTCAATCCCACTGAAATGCATCTTTCCTCCAGGCATAAACATACCCGACAAGAAGGATTATGATAAAGATAACCATTTCGATAAAGGCATACATTCCGATTTTGTCGAAAACGACAGCCCAGGGATAAATGAAAATTGCCTCAACATCGAATACGACAAATAACATGGCAATAATATAGAACCTGATGGAAAACCTGTAGCGCGGTTCTCCCTTTGGAGTCATGCCTGATTCATAAGGCATGAGCTTTTCATAATACGGCTTTCTTGGTCTGAAAATCATACCGATGATTAGGGCACCAAGACCGAAGGCCATCGCGACCATAATAAAAATGAGTACCGGCAAGTATTCTGAAGGTAAATAGGTTCCAGGCATAAGCGTTTACTTTTATACTCAAAAGTATAAGTCCTTGTCAAGATAAAATTTGCATTGTGTCAAAAGGAAGATGATATTCTGGAAATCCTCAGGACAAAGTGCTATAATGATTGTCCATTATGTCCTTGAACGCCGCAGTTATAAAAGAAACAGCACCGAATGAGAAACGGGTAGCCTTGGTTCCGGAATCGGCTAAAAAGCTTACAGACAAGGGTTTCAAGGTGTATGTTGAAAAAGATGCAGGTAAGAACGCATACTATCCGGACTCATTTTATAAAGAGTCAGGTGCGGAAATTTTGGAGAACCCAGAGGAAGTTCTTTCCCGCTCCCAGATAATTCTTAAAGTTCAACCTCCGACACCTGAAGAAATAGATGTAATCTCCGCCGGCAGTTTTGTTGTCGGGTTTTTGCAGCACTTCAATTATCCCGAGAGAGTGAAGAAGTTGGCTGAGAGAAATATCACTGCCTTTGCAATGGAACTTATTCCACGGATCACGAGGGCTCAATCCATTGATGCCCTTTCCTCCCAAGCCGCAGTCGCAGGATACAAAGCAGCAGTTATCGCTGCAAACCTTTCAAGCAGATTTTTCCCGATGCTCACCACCGCGGCAGGAACGGTTAGGCCGTCCAAGGTTCTGGTTATAGGGGCTGGGGTAGCGGGTCTTCAGGCTATAGCAACTTGCAGGAGGCTTGGGGCGGTAGTCGAAGGCTATGATGTGAGGAAGGCAGCAAAAGAGGAAATTGAAAGCCTTGGTGCACGATTCCTCGAAGCACCCGTCGTTGCTGAAGGAACAGGTGGATACGCGCGGGAACTGACTCAGGAAGAAAAAGATATGCAGCACAAATTTATGGCTGACAATATCGGCAGGGCCGACGTTGTGATAACGACAGCCCAGGTGCCGGGCAGGAAGGCACCGATTATTATTACCAGAGATATGGTTGAAAAAATGAAGCCTGCCTCTGTGATTATTGATGTTGCAGCAGAGAATGGAGGAAACTGTGAACTTACAAAACCAGGTGAGACTGTGGAATCCAGAGGTGTTCTCATATATGGACCTTTAAACCTTCCAAGTACCTTACCAACGCATGCGAGCGAAATGTATTCAAAAAATCTTGTAAATTTCTTGAACCTCCTTACCAAAAATGGGAAGACCCTCGATGTGGATTTTAGTGATGAAATACTCCAGAAATCCTGCATAACCTATAAACGTGAGATAAAGATATAGGAGGTTTTTGAAATGAGCGAAATCTGGGTTGCCCTCTACATTTTTATGCTTTCAGGTTTTACAGGTTTTGAGGTTGTATCAAGGGTACCTGTAATCCTTCATACTCCCCTTATGTCAGGGACAAATTTTATTCATGGGATCGTGTTGGTCGGAGCAATGGTTGTTATGGGGAGGGCTACAACAACGACAGAGTTAATCATCGGGGCTCTTGGGGTATGGCTTGGAGCTCTGAATGTTGTAGGCGGGTTTGCAGTGACGGATAGGATGCTGGAGATGTTCAAGAAAGGAAAATGAGATTATGGGAAACATCGTTCAAGCCTCTTACATCGTAAGCTCCATATTATTCATTATGGGGTTGAAGATGCTCTCTTCTCCAGCCACGGCACGGCGAGGCAACCTTTTGGCCGGCCTCGGGATGATTTTGGCAATACTCTTTACTTTTTTCATGCCGGGCATGAAACATCAATTGCTCATGATCGTGGTGATCGCAGTGGGTACGATAATTGGATGGGTTTCAGCCAAAAAAGTTCCCCTTACAGATATGCCTCAAATGGTTGCTCTCTTCAACGGTATGGGGGGAGGCGCTGCTGCCGTCATTTCCTATCTCGAACTTTCCAGAGGTGAAGTTGTTTCAGGGTTGAGACTTCTGGCTATCAGCGGAGGCTTGATAGGGAGCATTTCCTTCAGTGGCAGCATAGGGGCATTTATGAAACTTCAGGGCCTTATGAAAGACAGACCTATCACCTATTCATTACAACAGCCTTTTCATGCTCTCTTGCTGTTGCTGACACTGGTCTTTGGTTATTTTGTTCTTATGCAATCTGCACCGTCCCTGCACGGCGCACTAAGCATAGTGACTCTCTTTTTTGCATTTCCCCTTTTACTGGGTTTCTTTTTCACTCTCCCTATCGGTGGTGCTGACATGCCTGTTATCATAGCGCTCTTTAATGCACTGACCGGTCTTGCTGTAGGGTTTGATGGTTTCGCTATAGGGAACCAAGCTATGATGGTGAGTGGGACCATCGTGGGCGCCTCAGGCAGTCTTCTCACATACCTCATGGCCAAAGCAATGAATCGGTCTATTCGAAATGTCCTCTTTGGGGCTTTTGGGAAAGTCCGTGAGCATGGAGTTGCGAAGGACATGAAGCCGAGGGATGTCGAAGATGCGGCAATAATGATTGGATTTGCGAGGAAGGTTATCGTAGTTCCCGGATATGGATTGGCCGTGGCCCAGGCACAGCACAAATTAAAAGAGTTTATGGATATATTGGAAGATAAAGGTGTGGAAGTGAAGTTTGCCATACACCCTGTGGCTGGAAGGATGCCCGGTCACATGAATGTCCTTCTTGCGGAGGCCAATATTCCTTACGATAAACTCCATGACCTTGAAGAAATCAACTCTGAATTCCCAACAGCAGATGTTGCTTTAGTTGTCGGTGCAAACGATGTGGTGAACCCTGCAGCTGAAACAGATCCAGCGAGTCCAATTTACGGGATGCCCATTCTGAAGACTTACCAGGCAAAGAATGTGCTCGTCATAAAGAGAGGCAGAGGTAAGGGTTTTGCCGGGATTGAAAACGATCTTTTTTTTATGGACCGGACCTATATGCTTTTTGGAGATGCCCAGAACATGCTCGGGAAATTAGTCCAGGCATTAAAGAAGATTTAACCTCATTTAACCTTGTTCCTTTCCTCACCTCAGTGGCTGCTCTGTTCTTGTCCGTGGGCTCCTTGGCCCTCTTCTTCTTCCTCCTCTTCAAAACCTGTAAACATCGCAATAATGTGAGCAAAGGTAGTATGTCCGAGGGTGGCTAAATAAAAATGGACAATGATAAACGCACTAAAGAATATCCAGAGAAGCACATGAAGTATATC
>JBGPPR010000051.1:0-6566 GCA_041488675.1 Thermodesulfovibrionia bacterium | reverse complement strand
TTTATCCCATCTGAAAGTATTAAATTGAGAATTGATAACGGAACAAAAGAATCCCTGAGAATTAGTGCGAAGCATAACAAAGGGACAAAACTTTACATAGCCGACAGCAATTGTCATGTCACTGAAGAAGTGCAACACTAATAACGGAAGTATCTGAATCCGTTCCGCCACTAAATCTGCTGCCTCCTGTCATGCGAATACTTGAATTTGTTATGTATCAGGATGCATACTAAAAACAAGGATCTAATTATGTTACGATGCATACTGAGGGCAAAGATTCATATGGCGACGGTTACGGAGTCTAATCTCTCCTATGAAGGCAGTCTCACTCTCGATAGGGAGATTCTGAAGAAGGCAAGTATACTTCCTTACGAACAGATCATGGTTAGCAATCTCAACAACGGAGAAAGGTTTGAAACCTATGTGATTCCCGGCAAGAAAGGTGAAGTCTGTCTGAATGGTCCTACGGCAAGGAAGGGTGTTGTGGGAGATAAAGTCATCATTTTCTGTTATGGCTACGTTGAAGATAGAAATACGCAGGGATTCAATCCAAGAATAATTCTCCTCGGCAACAAGAATAAGATTATCAGCGTTAAATAGCCCTTCTGATAGAGAAGTAAGCATCTCCAGTTCCACGGTTGAGAAAAAATATCTACCTATATCCCAAATCCAGCGATAACAATAACAACCGGTTGCTTTGTTTGTCTTTGCGAGGTCGTTTCGACCGTGGCAATCTTATTGGAAAAGACGAGATTGCTTTGTTTCACTCGCAATAACAACTTTCTATCAGCAATTATGGACAAAAGCTCTTCTTGACAACACGAGAAATTATCTATAGAATGTAAGTAAGCACTAACAATTATAAATAGAATCTAAAAAGGAACGGGAAAAATTTAGGATTTCATGAGTAATAAAGAAAAATCCTCTTCAACAAGAAATAAAATCCTTGAGACAGCGTTGAGACTCTTCTCGAAAAAGGGCTATCTCGGCGCAACAACGAAGGACATTGCAAAAGGTGCAGGGATTGCCGAGGTAACTCTCTTCAGGCACTTTCCTTCAAAAGAGAGACTCTTTGAGCATGTCATTAATACGTACTCCTTTCTCCCCGTCCTTAGGGGTCTCCTTCCGGAAATTTCAGAAATGTCCTATGAAAAGGCTCTGACAGCGATCTCAAGAAGATTTCTCGATACCCTTAATTCAAGAAAGGACATGATCCGGATAATGCATTCAGAAATGCGCAGGTATCCTGAGAAGATATACAAGATTTATCACGATTTTCTCGATGAGATGATAAAAACCCTTGGATCGTATTTTCACGAAATGCAGAAAAAAAATATTCTGAGGAAGTTTGATGCCGAAAGTGGTGCACGGGCATTCCTTGGAATGGTTTTTTCATATTTCAATGCGAAGGAATTCCATATGTTCAAAAAATATAAAGACATTGATACCGACAAGATAATTAAAGAATTCATAGATATTTTTTTAAGGGGGACGTTGAAATGAATTTATATATTCGATTCATCGTCATACATATCATCATTATGATAACGGTTCTGGTATCTCAGGATGTTTCTGCCTCTGAGGAATATTCCCTTGAAGACCTTTACCGGATAGCTCTTGAGCGCTCAGAAAAGATAAAAATTTCAGGGGAAGAGGTCTATGTCTCAGAAAGTGGAAAAGACAAGGCCCTCTCGGCGCTCCTTCCAAAATTCTCTGCCTTCTGGGATTACACGAGATACACGGAACAGAAATTCTTTACACAGGCTGTAACACCTTTTGTTATTCAACCCCAATATTCCAGAACGTGGGGGTTACGGCTTGACCAGTCAGTATCCTTAAGCGGGAGAGAAATAACAGCCTTTAAGATTGCACAGAAAAATATTGAGAAAAGTAAATATGACCTTCGTGCAATGAGAGAAAAATATCTGTTTGAAGTTTCTTCTGCCTATTATGATGTCCTGAGGGCAAAGAGCGCCGTTGAGATTGCGAAGACAAGCGTCGAGAGGCTCGCTAAGCACAGGGATGCGGCGGCTACTCGGCTTAAAGTTGGTGAAGTGACGAAGACAGCTCTCCTCAGAGCACAAGCAGAGTTGTCCGGAGCGCAATCTGAGTTGGTGAAGGCAGAGAACAACCTTAAATTAGCCATGGCAATTCTTGCAAGGCTTGCTGGGTTAAGTGATGACTATGAATTGAAAGAGGTCGCAGGGTCCGCTGATTTAGGCATTTTACCTCCTGATTATGGCGGATCGACTGTTGATTACCTTAGGGAAATAGCTATGTCGGAGAGGGCTGAATTAAAAGCTGTCGGACTCCAGAAAAAAATTGCCGATGATCAGGTGAAATATGCACAAGGTACATACTGGCCGACTCTTTCTATCGAGGGTGTTTATTCAAGATTGAAGAACGAACCATCCTCCCCATTTTTTATTGATGAGACCATTTATGGTGCGCTTAATCTAAATTTTACCTTTTTCGAAGGAGGGCTGAGAAAGGCAGAAGTCAGGGAGTCTGAGGCAAGACAAAGGCAGGCAGGGCTTGCCCTTGAGGATTTAAAAAAGGATATCACTATAGAGGTTGAAAATGCATACCTCGACTTTATGACCCAGAAAGGGGTTCTCAAATCTCTTGAAGATCAGCTTACATTTGCGAAAGATAATTATGATGCTGTTTCCAAACAGTTTGAATTTGGCTTGGCCGACAGCATTGAAGTGATGGATGCGAATACACTCCTTGTGACCGCTGAGAAGCAGTTAGCGAATGCGAAGTATGACTACCAATTATCTATCCTGAGAGTGGAAAGCGCATCAGGCACACTGTTAAAGACAGTTATGAAACAGCAATCCTCAGCAATTAGTCAGAATACGAGAGAGAAATAGATAAGGAAAAGACCTTTAGGGAAGGAGTTTATGCAAAAGAGAGTTAGTATGACCTATATGTTAGTGAAGAAGAGGGATTGATGAAAAAAAAGATAATCATTTTAACTTTAGTGGTTTTGACTGCAATCGCAGTCCTCATGGTCTTGTATGCCCAAAAAGGCAAGAGAACTGACACTATCCAAACAACCGGAATTGTTGAGGGAATCGAAGTAAATCTTTCTTCAAAGGTGTCCGGAAGGATTTCCGAGATATGTTGCAAAGAGGGTGACAGAGTCGAGAATGGCCAGGTCGTTATAAAACTTGAGAGCGAGGATCTGAAAGCATCGGTAGAGCAGGCAAGAGCGGGAGTCGAGCAGGCAAGGGCGGCGGTCATGGTTGCCGGGTCATCTATTGAGAATGCAAAGGCAGGTGTTCAGAATGCTGAAGCAGAAATCAGGACATCAGAAGCAGACGTAGAAAAGGCCAGGGCAGTCATGGATGAGGCGAAGAGCAAACTCGACCGGGCTACATCTCTTTATAAAGAGGAACTGATCTCGACAGATTCCTTTGAGATTGCCAAAACGAATTATGATACATCCGTAGCATCCTCCATGTCTTCTAAGGCAAAACTGTCCGCCTCTTATGCAAAAAGGGATGCAGCCATAGCCCAGCTCAACTCCTCGGTCAGCCAACTGAACTCTGCAAAAGCAAGCTTAAAAGTATCAGAAGCTAATCTTTCCTATCATCTGTCAAAGCTCGGCGACACAATAATCACGACACCAGTATCGGGGACTGTCATATTCAAGGCGCTGGAGAAAGGTGAGACTGTGAGTCCCGGCATGACCGTCATAACCATAGTGGATACAGATAATCTCTATGTAAGAGTGGATGTTGAGGAGACTCTGATAGGTTCGGTGGCGCCCGGCAGTGAAGCGTTTATCACGGCAGAGGGAATTCATAGTAAGGTATTCAAAGGAAAAGTATCAGAAATAGGAAGGTATGCAGAATTTGCCACACAGAGGGATGTAACTCGCGGAAGGCAGGATATTAAGACCTTCAGGATTAAGATAACAATAGCAGATTCTCAGGGAGTGTTGAAGCCCGGGATGACGGTCGAAGTGAAAATACCCAAGAAGGCATAAGAGATGATGCAGAATTCCAAAGCCATTGAAGTTTCAGGGATAACCAAAAAATTTGGACGGATTACTGCTGTAGATAATGTGAGTTTTGATGTTATGGAGAGTGAGTTCTTCGGATTTCTTGGTCCGAATGGAGCCGGGAAAACAACGCTTATCAGAATGCTGACAAGTCTCCTGAAACCGACAAGTGGAAGAGCTGTCGTTGCATGCTGTGATGTAGCAAAGAACCCCGCTGCCGTCAGGCAAGAGATTGGCGTTGTCCCGCAGGCAATGACGACGGATCTTGATCTGACGGGCTATGAGAATATGGATATTTATGGCCGGTTCTACGGAATAGCTGCAGAAGAAAGGAAAGAAAGAATACAGTATCTCCTTGACATGGTTGGTCTTACCACACGGGCTCACGATCTTGTTGCGGCGTATTCAGGCGGGATGAGAAGGAGGCTTGAGATCGCGCGTGTTTTGGTGCACAGACCAAAGATCCTTTTTCTTGATGAGCCGACAATAGGGCTCGATCCACAGTCACGACATGTTGTCTGGGATTTTCTCAGGAAGCTCAGAGAAGGTGATTCAATGACCATATTTCTCTCGACCCATTATATGGAGGAAGCAGAGGTTCTTTGCGGCAGGGTAGCAATAATTGATGCAGGAAAGATCATAGCAATCGGGAGTCCTGAGGAACTTAAATCACAGATACCCGGTAACGACATCATTTCTTTGACGCTTGATATGATACCGCCAAACATGATTGAGAGAATACAGGGTTTAGCTTTTGTACATAGGGTAAATACTGAAGGTGACACAATAAGGGTTTACGTTGACAGCGGTGCACAGAACCTGCCTGTGCTTATGGATGAGATGAAATCCTCCGGTGTTAAGGTGTTATCAGCAACAATTCACGAGCAGTCCCTGGAAGATGTTTTTATACACTATACGGGCAGGTCTATACGGGAAGAGGAGGCAAAGAAGGTGAGCTTCTTTTTAGGCGCCGGGATTCCCCAGAAATGGGGAAGATGACATGAAGTTAAGAATTAAGAGGCAGCTATTATGTCATTCTGGCTTGTCCAGAATCCTTCTTCTTTCAGAAAGATTCCCGACAGGCGGGAATGACAATCATGAGACATTACTTATGATCTCATTAGTAAAAGCTTAAAAGTGATATGGTAAGGCTGTTTGCAGTTATAGAGAGAGACCTGAAGAAATTCAAACGTAACCCCATTGTTATCGCAATGAGCGTAGTTATGCCCATTCTTTACCTCGTTATCCTCGGGAATTCATTTCAGGGAAAATTGAAAAACCTTCCCTTAGCTGTTGTAAATCAGAGCTCCGGACCTTATTCAGAGCGTCTTATGGAAAACTTGCGGGCCGTTGAGGCGGGACCGGAAACATTTAACCTCATTAATCTAACGGACCAAAGGGATGTCATTGAAGGAGTTCGCGAGGGCAGATACAAGGCGGCACTTGTAATTCCTCCTGATTTTGATACCCGGGTTGCTGTGAAGAGCAGAGCAGAAGTTGGACTCTACCTTGACAATACGGATTCTATATCATCTGATACGCTGAGGGGTTATATTGGCGGCGCTGTTCGTTTCCTCGATACCGAGTATGTTGCAGTAAGGGAGAGGCCGGATATGATATACCTGAGGGATATAGACCTGTACAGAAAGGTAGATTATTACCAGTCCCTTGTCCCCGGCGTTGTGATCATGGCCATATTCCTGGGAGCCCTCACAACAGGTGTTTTCAATCTCGTCATGGACAGGTTTCTTGGAATCGAAGAAAGCTATCTGCTTACTCCGCTTTCCCGGGCACACATTGTATCAGGTCTCATCATAAGCGGCCTGTCGATAACAACTCTCCTTGCTTCTCTGATTCTGGCGGTGAGTTTGTTCTTGACCGGCATCCCTCTGTCAAGCGCTGCGGCACAGATATCTTCCATATTGATTATAATCGTGCTGACGACTCTCGGCCTTCTGAGCATGATGTTTGTCATCCTCGGAAGGGCAAACCATCCAAGAATTGTCGGAGTTTTAAGCGGCTTCCTGAATGTTATCCTCTTCTTTCCAAGTGGGGCAATATATCCGATCGCCAGCTTTCCCGGATGGCTAAAGGTGTTTGCGAAGATAAATCCGGAGGCATATGCTGTGGATGCCATGAAGGCAATCCTCTTTAAGAATGCAGGTCTCTCTGTAATTTCAGGTGATATCTTTTTCCTCGTCATTTTTACCAGTGTGATGATGACCATAGCCATAGCGACTTTCAAGAGAACACTTTAATCCTTTCCGATGTCAGTTCAATGATATAATAACTGCCAATGACACGAAAGAGGCTTTTATTACATCTTGTTCTGTTTATTGTTACATTTTTTACGACCGTTCTTGCGGGGGCACTGCAGTCGGGAGTAAATATCCTCGCAGAGCCTGAAAAGTTCTATGAAGGACTTCCTTTTGCATTGACTCTCATGTCAATTCTTCTGGCTCATGAATTATCGCATTACGTTGCATCGAGGAAGCACAACGTGCAAGCTACCCTTCCTTACTTTATTCCCGCCCCCACACTGATTGGAACTTTC
>JBGPPR010000050.1:0-6616 GCA_041488675.1 Thermodesulfovibrionia bacterium | reverse complement strand
GAACCCTCTTTTACCCTTAAAGGCAGTTATTACAGGAATAAAGAGAGAGACGGAGGATACAAAGACCTACAGTCTTTCGATCGAGGATACTTTATACGCTGCACAACCCGGTCAATTCAATATGGTTGGATATCCAGGGGTTGGAGAGGCTCCTATATCTTTAAGTTCAACTGTGTCCGAAGGCAGATTCCAGCATACCATCAGGTCGGTTGGAAGGGTAACGGAATTCATTGACAGGTTCAATGAGGGGGATGTGATGTATGTTCGAGGGCCTTACGGTTCATGTTGGCCTTTGGATAGCGCCGTAGGTAATGACATCCTCCTTGTTGCGGGAGGTGTCGGCTTTGCGCCCTTGAGACCTGTGATACAGGAGATTCTGAGAAGGAGGGATTCCTTTGGGATGGTTACCCTGATCTGTGGTTCACGGAGTCCCGATAACGTGCTCTTCATGAGTGAAATAGATACATGGAGAAAAGACATAGCCGTATTCTTGACGGTTGATGAGGTGCCGCCAAATATGAAATGGCAGTACGATGTCGGCCTTGTGACACAACTGCTGGATAAGACAACGTTCAAGCCTGTAAAGACCTTTTCTTTCATTTGTGGACCTGAGATCATGATGCTCTTCGTCTCAAGGGGTCTGTTCATAAGAGGATTTCTTCCTTCAATGGTTTATGTATCCCTGGAGAGAAGAATGGAATGCGGTATTGCTCAATGCGGCCATTGTCAGCACGGCAGCAAGTTTGTCTGTAAAGATGGCCCTGTTTTTCTCTACAAGGATGTAAGCAGATTACCTGACGGTCTTCTTTAGAGATAGTACTCAATATGTAAACCTGATTAAAAACTAGGGTTCTGTGACGCAGCGAAAAATAGGTCAGGCATCTTGCCTGACTTAATCCGAGGCAAGATGCCTCGGCTATTTCATGCTGTATCCTCCAGTAATTCAAGAAAATTGATTAAAATATTGATATCGTGATGGTTGACATTTATGTCATAGGCATTGGTTATAAACCTCTCGACTCTAAGGAACGTAAAATCCTCTACAAGTCGGAGATCATCCTCTCCTCAGAAAGACTTCTTCAAGTTTTCAAAAGATACAGAGAGTTCAAAAAGGTGGAGGAAAGGGTGGTTGTCCTGAATACTGTGGATGAGACAATTGAATTTATAAGATCGCGGACTGACAAAAAAAGTGGGGAAAGCCCTGTTACTGTTCTTGCTTCCGGAGACCCTCTGTTCTTTGGTATTGGAAGGAGGATACTCAGTGAATTCGGTAAGGAGAGGGTAGAGATCATGCCGGACCTTTCGAGTATCCAGGTAGCCTTCTCACGGATAAAGGAACCATGGGATAATGCGTTTCTCATGAGTCTTCACAGGGGGCCGGACCCTAAAAGAAGAAGAAATCTAAAGTATGAAATGAAAGACATTCCCTCCTTGCTTGAAAGACATAAGAAATTGGCGATTCTCACTGACAGAGAAAGTAATCCGTCTGAAATTGCAAGAGTCCTCATCAGTTCAAACGTTTCTCAACCAACCATATTTGTTTGTGAGAAGCTTGGTGATCCGGATGAAAGAATCATCAAAGGGACTCCCGAAGATATTGTTGCTATGTCTTTCTCAACGCCTAATGTTGCCATTATCCTTTCCGGAGAAGAGGGATGAATAGAGATGATTTAATTTTTTTTAAGAGATGGTTTACTGATTATGTGAAATCTTTCTATTCGCCAAACAAAGAAGATCAAAAGAATATTTCTCTCAAGGAAAAACATACGTTTAATGTATGTAAGAACATAATCGAGATAACCGGAGAATTGGGCTTGAGTGATAAAGATATGATGTTGGCTGAAGTGATAGCCCTTTTCCACGATATTGGAAGATTCCCGCAATACGCAAAATATAAGACTTTCAGAGATCGTAAATCTGTCAATCACGGGTTTCTTGGAGCTCAGACACTTCTTGAAGAAAAGATCCTTCAAGACCTGCCGGACAAGGAACAGGAATTGATCATCAAGGCTGTAAGATTCCATAACGCATTTTCGATTCCAAAAGTAGAAGGAGAGGATACCGTATTCTTTATCAAATTAATAAAGGATGCAGACAAACTTGATATATGGCGTGTTTTTTTAGAATATTATGACGCTCCTGAAGAAGAGAGGGCTTCTGCAGTAGGGTTCGGACTCCGGGATATAACAGGTTATTCGGAGGAAATCCTGTCATGTATTCTGAGGGGACAGATGGCTTCTCTGTCACTGCTCAAATCTCTGAATGATTTTAAGCTCATGCAGCTCTCGTGGGTATATGACCTCCATTACAAGCCCTCTTTTCGGCTGTTATCGGAAAGGGCCTACATTGATAAGATCATCAGTCACTTGCCGCAGGATGAGGGAATACAGAAAGCATCTATAGTTTTAAAGAAATTTGTAAAGGAGAGATTAAAAGAATAAAATTGAGTCGTGGACCATCAAGGGAGGGGAAATAATTTTTTTAGATTTCTCACACCACTGTGAGGTAAGGTCATTTTTCAGGAGGTAGCATGAAGTATCAGATCGGCAAGACGGGTCGGGTGGTTGTAGTAAGATTTGAAGATCAGGAAGATATCTTGAGCAATATTAATGCCGTTGCTCGAAAGGAAGAAGTAAGAAGCGCCATATTCTTCCTGCTTGGAGGAATCAGACGTGGCAGGGTGGTGGTTGGCCCTGAAAAGGAGGAATTACCTCCGACACCGGTCTGGAGAGATCTGAAAGAGAGTCATGAAGCCCTGGGTATCGGCACGATATTCTGGGATGAATCGGGACCAAAGGTGCATTTTCATGGCGCTTTTGGGAAGAAGGATATGGTTAGGGTCGGATGCCTTAGGGAGATTGCAGAAACCTTTCTTATCCTGGAAGCTGTTATCATTGAGATAGAGGGAATTGATGCTCAAAGGAAGCTTGATCCTACATCAGGACTCACGCTTCTTGAGCTGTAGAAATGGATCTGATCAAAGAATTCCTCGAAACCTTACTCGGGAGGTCCCTTGAAGAAAACAGTACTTCTCATTAATCCAAATGACATTCGGCCACCTGTGGCTCCTCTTGCACTTGAATACATCTCGTCTTTTCTTGCAGAAAAAGGGCACAAAGTCTTGTTGTATGACATGAACATCAACAAGGAGAACCTATCAGATGTCCTAAAAAAAAGTTCTCCTGAGTATGTTGGGATCACAGTGAGGAATATTGATGATAGCTGCTATGCTACAACTGAATTTTTCCTGGACAAGACAAGGATATTAGTGTCAGCAGTGAAGGAAACAGGAATCCCTGTAATCCTGGGAGGAGTCGGGTTTTCCATCATGCCTGAAGAGACATTAGCATACACTGGAGCTGATGCAGGAATAGCGGGAGACGGTGAAGAGGTTTTTGAGAGACTTATCTCCTCAGGGATCAGACCAAAGGGCATTATCAAAGCACCCCCTTTTCATTTGAACGATTTTAAGCCTAAACGCGGATTCATAGATAACCGTTTTTATTACAAGACCGGTGGAATGGCAGGAATCGAAACAACGAGGGGCTGCAACAGAAAATGTATTTACTGTGCAGACCCTCTGGCAAAGGGGAAGAAAGTCAGATTTAGATCCGTTAAATCAGTGACGGATGAAGTGCAACAACTTCTGAGGGAGGGCATCGCTCATTTCCATCTCTGCGATTCGGAGTTCAATCTTTCAATGGAGTACGCGAAGTCTCTGTGCCAGGCTCTTATTGACAACAAGTTGGGAGAACGGATTACGTGGTATGCCTATGGAGTGCCTGATGTCATGGACAGGGAATTAGCCCGTCTCCTGAGGAAGGCTGGATGCGGGGGGATAAATTTGGGCGTTGATCACACTGATGATAAAATGCTTGCTTTTCTCAACAAAAATCACCGGTATGAGATGGTAAAGAATACCGTTAAGGCATGCAGGGAAGAAGGCATCAGAGTTATGGTTGACCTTTTGCTTGGTGGTCCGGGAGAGACCTTTGATTCTATAAAAAAGGTGATTGCAGACATGAAGAGGCTCAACCCTTTCAGGGTGGGCACATGGTACGGTTTGCGATTGTATCCGGGAACAGCCCTCTGCGAATACCTCAAGAGAACGGGATATCAGGTTCCTGCATCTCTGCTGCATCCCCATTTTTATCTGGAGGATTCAGTCAGAGAAGGGATTGATGAACTGATACGCGAACTAATACAGGGGGACGCACGTTTTTACTTCAGCGCTAAAGTGCAATCAATCCAGAACTACAATTACAATGCAAACAAGGTACTGGAAGAAGCTATTAAGAAGGGTTTTCGTGGTGCGTTCTGGGATGTTCTTGCTATGTCGCAGGGAAAGAGCGGATATAATTCAGATCAAAAATAGTCATTCCAGTTAAATATCAAAGGGTTAATCCTTTTCAAAATAATCCTTTAGTTTCTCCATAAGGGAATCAGGCCAGACATTTTCATATAAAATTGCATCGACTTCTTCCTTAGCGAAGGATTCCTTGATTTCGCGAGGAAGACTCCTCAAGAGATGTATCCTAACGGGGTCGGGTTTTCTCTTTAAAGGATTCTTTTCCATTTCCTACTTTTCCGGCGGCGTCCAGATTTCAGAAAGAAAAAGCGGGAGTTCGGCAACACAGGTCGGCCCTATTTGGACCTGCCAGCCCGTCAATTCCTCGATCTCTGCTTTTATAGAAGAGGCAAAACCCGGGATTATCATTTCCCTTTTGCTTGTCTTTTGCTCAATACCGGTATCTTTTAATGCCTTGGCTATTCTGGCTGCCGTCAGGGTTTGATAGATCATGGCCATATCAACGGTACTTCCGTCGGTATCTACAAATATTACAAAAAAAGGACTTATGGTTGTACCCAAAATAGTAAGAAAAACCTGTTCAGTATAATCATTGTTGCCGGAAATAAAAACCAATGAGTCGGCATGCGGATTATTTATTTCGACAAGTCCAACTAAACTTGGTCTCGGGTGGGTGAGTAACGGAACCTCTGGCCACATATCTTTAGCCTTCAGGGCGACTTCAAAAGCGTGCGCCTCATTTTTGTTAAGAAAAGGACAGTCCTGAGGTTTCTTCAAGTTTTTCTTAAGAGCATCTATAAATTCTTCACACGATTCGATACCACACTGGGTACAGTCTGTTCTCCTGAAATATTTCAAGAAATCTATTGTATCGAGATATACGTATGCAGAAGCCACATTACCTCCTAAACTGTTGTTGTCATACAATCTTACAATAAATCCGTACAAAGGTGAGAAAATAAATGATACTTCCCTGCAGGGTAGAGGAGGACGACCACGAATGGCAGAATTGAAAAAGAAAGAGTTAAAATAGAGCACAAAATGATTTACGGATATAAAGTGACAACAGAAGAAGAGGTAGGTCTTTATCCCGCAGGACTGATTCAGATAGCGGTCCACGGAGGTTTTAGACAGAAGAAAAATCACATGGTGAAAGCGGTATCTGCGTGCCGTTCGCAAAATATCAGATACGTGATACATCCCATTGGTTACTATCTTTCCGAAACACGGCGTGACCAAAGAGAAAGGATGTTGGAAGTAATGAGAACCATAGCAGAATACGTTGATCTTGCCCTCATAATTCACGACGAGACCACACCATGGGGCACACGTCTTGAGGGTATCTACGAGGTAGCTTTCAGCGAAGCTCTGAGCGAAATGTTGAAAATATGTCCTGTTTCAATTGAGAATGCAAGCAATACCCATGATGTAAAATGGTTCTGGAGAAGATTTCCAACTTCTGTGACTCTTGACATAGGGCACGTAGAGGCCGCAGGCATCAATTCATTAAGATTTGTGACGGAACTTGAAGCAGATATATTGGAAAGGCTTGAGTTTGTGCACCTGCACAGATACAACGGGCCTCATAACGGCGGGCTTAGGGACCACTGGAGTCTTCTGAAAGACTGTAGAGAATTGAGAGCAGTTGAGCATCTTCTTGAGAGAAAGAAGGACATCGGGATCATCCTTGAGGTCAATGACACTGAGAACCTTGGCGAAAGCCTTAAATTTGTCGAGGGATTGGAGAAGAGTAAACCGTAAGCCAGATTATTCATGCAACAGGCTATGTTTTCAGAAGGAGACTGCATCTTCGCTCATTCTCGGTCGTTCCGACCTCCGAGGAATCCCGATTTTCATCGGGATAAAACCGCTCAAATACAGTCTCCTTCTGGAGGCGTAGTGATATAATTCATGAATAATCAAGGAGGCAAAAAATGCAGATAACGGAAAAGGCTGTTGTGATTCCTTTTGTGGTTTTTCTGTTCCTGATAACGAGTGTTGTATTGGTACAGGCTGAATACCTGAAAACAGAAGAGGTAAAAGCTGAAGAGGTTACTGGCGCTTTCACACTGGTATTATATGGGGCAAGATATAGTAATGATTTAGAGACCATCGCCTTTCTGGATAAAGAAGGGGATGAATATGAGTTTGAACCTTACGCGCCTGAATTCGATTACAAGGTAAAGAAAGGAGTTTCGGGTGCAGACGCTTTGAGGGAAGCGAGAAAGTTTGTCAGTTTTCATAATGCCTTCTGGCGGTCGCAGTTAAGTAAGATACTCGATAAAAAAGGAAATACGATCGGATATG
>JBGPPR010000049.1:0-6738 GCA_041488675.1 Thermodesulfovibrionia bacterium | reverse complement strand
TATTGGTCAAAAAATTTATGAATAGATAGAGATAGAGATACTCTGACCATCCAGAAACCTGAATAATAACCGCCTCTTTCCCCCTTTAATTAAGGGGGAGGAAAGGGGGTTATCCCGACAAGCGGGAATGACAAAACTTTGCAACAAAACTGAGAGAACAAAAAAATCAGATTATTTCTTTGAGCGCCTCTTCCTCATGACATCATCTGCCCAACTCAATGCAGCAGAAACTGTGGGAAAGCCTATAGTGCTGGTGAGCAATATTAATGTGTGGTATATTTCTTCAGGTTTTGCACCGGCTTCTAAAGCCCTTCTTGCATGGGAATGGACAGAACCCTCCGACCTGATGGCAGCAGAAGCGCCAAGCTGTATTAGATGCGAGGTCTTGGTATCAAGGGGACCCGATTCCCTTGCAGCCTTGCCAAGGTTATCAAAGGCATCGAGGTATTTTTTGAACCTCCTTTCTATACTCACATACTGACCCGGTAATTTTTTAGCCATTTCAACCTCCTCCTTCGTTTAAAGTAACAAGTTTTTTACCTGCCCTATAGGCATCGCCCAGGGCTGTCGGGTGATTGACAATCGCACCCTGTGCATCAACACTTAAATATCCCAATGTTTCGTGTTCAGAAACACTCACAGTCCGGAAAAAGGCCTTTGCTGTTGCTTCAGAGCACTGGATACCAATTTCTCTCTTTTGTCCGCCGACTAATAATAAAAGTCCCTTTCTTCCATAAGTACCTTCAGGTATTGGTCTTTTCAAGAGGTATTTCTCACACCAGAAACACTGGCATCTGTCTATCATAATCTTTGCCTGGGCACTTACCCCGAAGAAGTAAATCGGAGAAGCGAGTATTATCCTGCTTGCCTCTCTGATCTCGGCATGGATTAGAGCCATATCATCGTTAAAGATACACACACCTGTGTCTTCGCATCCTCCGCAATTTTGACAGGGCGAAATGTTCATTTCATTCAGGTTGAAAATCTGAACTTTCAACCCTGATTCTCCTATTCCTCTTATTGTCTCTTTCAGGAGAAGCGCTGAATTGCCATCCTTTCTCGGACTGCCGAGAAATGCAATGATCTTCATTTTATCGTTCCCTGTGCTTTTTTCTTAAATTCCATCCAATCCTTTATCTGCTGCACATTTTTGTTGAGGTACCACCATCCATTCTTGAATGCTGCGTAATCAGGAGCACCTGTCATGGCGGAGGCATAACGGACAGAATTCGAATAGAACAGCCACTGACTTGCCCACATCTGCTCGATTGATTCATCAAAGGGGTTGCCCTTATCTTCTATTCCCTTTTCCCAGGCGCTCATCATGAGCTTTGTTGCTGTGAGGGTCATTTCATCAGTCTCTTTTATGGTGCTTTCAAACTTTGAAAAATGACCGTTTATCCAGTCAGTGGAATGGCAATTGTTACAGACCTTTTTCATGGAATTCAACCTTGCTTCCTGCTCTGTCTTGTCGATCAGATACGCCGATGCAGGTTCGCCCGTAAATGAAGTGGGTAATGGCAGGCCATCCTTATTTTTAATAATCGTCGTGTTCCCCGATCTAGGCTGGGGATGGCTGTAAATAAGGCCAAAGATTCTGACCCAAAGCCTCGCGCCGAAGTCATGGGTTCTCTCGACAATCACATCGCCTGCAGGTGAAACGAGGAGGCTGTTATGACATGTCGCACAAGAAGGTGTCTTAAAGTCTTTTCCAACAACCCATGGTACCGAGTTGAAATTCCATTCATGGTATTTTGAAAAAAAGATATCTCCGTGTTTACTTTCGTGATAAACATTCCATGCGGGCACATCAGGCTCGAGATGACACTGAGAACAGGTGTAGGGTTTCCTTGCAACTTCTATCGAAAAGCTGTGTCTTGCATGGCAGGCTGAACAGGCTCCGAGACTGCCGTCGGGATTCTCCCTCCCAACTCCCTGGTTCGGCCAGTTTGTGAGATCAGGAATTGAGATTTCTCCCATTCCCGTGGTGATAATCTTCATGCCCCTTGATTCTACGTGTGTGCCATGACATCCAAGGCATGTTTCGTGGAGAGTACTCTCAGAAGGTTTATCAGATAGTATCTTTCCATTTTCTACTTTCTTTACTCCTGTTATGGTACTTACCAGAGTGTTATAGACGGGATTTCCCAGAAGATTTTTTACGGCATGGGATTTTTTACTTCCATAGAATTGTTTCGCCTCTGTTGGGTGACAGGTTTTACAATCATCAGGGGTGACAACGACATTTATAGTGAAACCCATATGGGAGAAACTATCTTTATGACTTTCAGGGTTCAGGCTATGGCATTCATAACAGCCGACTGCGTATTTTCCTAATTCATCCGGCAGACTCTCCGCAGAAATCCTCTTCTCCAAGAGGGGTTTCTTGAGAGCCTCTGAAGGCAGTATCCCTGCATGTCTGCTGCTTTGCCAGTCCTTTACGATTCCGGGCGTATATGTGTTATGACAGGCGAGACACGTCTGTGTTTGCGGGCTTAAAGGAGCATCGTGACCGGCGTTTTCTTTTGCTTCCGATGCAAGACAAGTACAGAAAGAAAGTAAGAATAAAGAAAGTAAAAGTACCGAAAGCGCCGAAGCCATAATGTGTCTTTTCAATCTCATAACCCTCTCCTCCGAGATGACACGATAGGTTTTCTTAATGAGATAGTGAGTGGTATTCCTTGACCCTTCTCGCAAACACTTTACCGAAATCATAGCATTTTGTTTCATCTTCTGAGGAGGGTCTATAGAGGATCTGCAAACCCGGTTCAACGATTTCGAGACTCATCTTCTTGAATTCCTCGTAGGCATCTTTTACGCCTCCGCCGCCCCATCCGTATGCGCCAAAGGCGCCGACGATTCTGTTCCTGGGTCTCAGTCCCCTTAACTGGTAGAGGAATCGGGCTACGCTTGGCAGCATCAGGTTATTCAATGTAGAAGTGCCAACAAGGGAACCCCGTGATTTCCAGAACTCCTTAATGGCGGTGCTTATCGGTGTTGCCCTCAGCTTGATGACCTTGCATTCAACTCCTTCATCTCTTATCCCTTCCATTATAGGGGTTGTCATCATCTCCGTTCCATGCCACATGGTGTCATAGATGATTGAGATACTAAGATCGGCTTTGCCTTCTGCCATGTCAAGGTACATTTTCATAACTTTTTGAGGGTCCCTCCAGATTATTCCATGATCAGGGGCAATTACTTCAATTTCCAACCCGAGTTTCTGGATTTCTGCTATTTTTGTTTTTATCAATTGCCCGAAAGGCATGAGGATATTGGCATAGTAATCCACAACGGCGTCTTCCAATGCCAAAACAGACTCGCTCTGTATAAATTCATCATCAAATCTTTCTGCTGAAGCCATATGCTGACCGAATCCGTCCTGGCTGACAAGAATCCTATCCTCTTTGATGTAGGTCATCATGGAATCAGGCCAGTGGAGCATGGGAGTTTCTATGAAGAGCAAAGTGTGTTTTCCCGTCATTAATGTATCGCCTGTTTTTACGACCCTTATTTCCCACCGAGAGATA
This sequence comes from Thermodesulfovibrionia bacterium, assembly GCA_041488675.1. Classification (GTDB taxonomy): domain Bacteria; phylum Nitrospirota; class Thermodesulfovibrionia; order Thermodesulfovibrionales; family SM23-35; genus DASPRG01. The sequence goes on along the minus strand of JBGPPR010000049.1, from coordinate 3,208 downwards.
TCAAAGAATCTCTCGATACCTTTCTTACCCCTTTCTGTAATATGAATGGTCGCCTTCGGAGTCAATGCCATAATTCTATCCAGGCTTGTGGCATGGTCATTCTCGATATGGTTAATCACAACGTGTCTTATTGTTGAAGGCTCTACGAGGCTCTTTATATTTCTAATGGTTGTCTCTGCAAAGTCGTGCTTTACAGTGTCCAGAAGCGTTGTTTCATCATCCACGATTAAGTAATTGTTGTAAGTTGTCCCCCTGGGTATTTCATACCCGTGGAAATCCCTTATGCCCCAATCTATGACACCAACCCAGTAAATATCCGGCCTAATTGGTATCGCTCTCATAAAACCTCCGGTACGTAAATACTATATCCAGCATAAGTTCAAAAATTTATGAATTAAGCGATCAGACTTAGCACCCGATGTTCAGGAAAACAGCAGCTATTCTCCCAAAAGGGTACAGAATGTATTGTGATGATCTTCCTCGGCAGCAAGGATCTCTTCAAAGAGTCTTCTCGTAGTAGGATCTCCCTCTTTTTCCGCAAGTTTTATAATTTCGCGGTATAGGGCAATTGCTTCAATCTCAGCCTTTTTGTCCACGTCGAGCATCTCTTTCAGAGTCTGACCAATGCAAATAGTAGTTCTCAACGGTCTCGTTGTCGGTACGCCACCCAGATAATCGATCCTCTCCGCGATTGACTCTGCATGTTTCATCTCTGTTATTGCAATCTCCTTGAAAACTCCGCCTACTGATTCCGCATTCACGCCTCTGACGGTCACATGCTGCCACATGTACTGAATGCTCACCAGAACCTCCCTCGCGATCGCCTCGTTCAATTTGTCGAGCAATGTCTTACTGGCCATAGAAACCTCCTTTCAATGAATAGAAGTATTTAAAAGTTTTCGGAGAAATAATTAGTCGTATCACACATTATTGTATTGTCGAAGTTCACCCCGAATTATGAAAGGGTGTAGCCGCAACCTTTAGGTTGCGTGGTTTCATGCAGCTTATCTTTACCATTCCAACGCAGGCTGAAGCCTGCGGCTACAAGGTTTATAATAACCCTTTCGTAATTTGGGTTTAAATACATCGATGATTAAGTCTGAATAACAGAATATTTATTCTTCCAAAAGGGTGCTGAATGTATTATGATGATCCTCTTCAGCCGAGAGGATTTCCTCAAAGAGTCTCTTAGTTGTGACGTCTCCCTCTTTTTCTGCGAGTCGTATGATCTCTCTATACAGGTCGATCGCTCCCAGTTCTGCCTTTACATCGACATCGAGCATCTCTTTCAGAGTCTTGCCAACCTCTATTGGGCTTGGCTTTGTGGTTGGCACGCCACCAAGATAATAGAGCCTTTCTGCAATTTCCTCAGCATGTTTCATTTCAACGATCGCAATCTTCTTGAAGACTGCGCCCACCGATTCAGCATTAATACCAATGACCATAACATGCTGCCACATGTATTGAATGCTTACCTGAAGCTCCCTCGCTATTGCCTCATGCAGTTTGTCGACTAATTTTTTACTGGCCATAAAACCTCCTTTCTAATGCACGCTTGTACTGAATTTCAGGTTGATTTAATGAATATTCCTTTTTTGAATTTGGTATATTATACTCTGGAATTATGCCTTGTCAAACAAACGTAGGTTAAAAAAATGCATCAAAAGGTTATATTTCCCCGGGCACTTACCATAGGGGAGTTGGGAAAAAGATATGAAGAAACCATGGGCAGGAAGATTTAAGGGAAGCACATCAAAGAGCGTTGAGCGATTCACCGAGTCGATATCTTTTGATCATCGACTCTGGAAATATGACATCGAGGGAAGCATTGCCCATGCGAAGATGCTTGGTAGACAGGCAATCATTTCTCAAGAAGATTCTGCAAAGATAGTGGAAGGTCTCAGAGGACTTGCACAGGAAATAGAGAGCGGAAAATTCAGATTCAGGGAAGACCTGGAAGACATCCACATGAATATTGAGTCTGCATTAATAAGGAAGATAGGTGAAGCAGGAGGAAAACTTCATACGGGGAGATCGCGGAATGACCAGATAGCCCTTGACCTTAGATTGTATCTGAGGGAAGAAACCAAAAAGATACTGACTCTGGTAAAGGATTTTCAGCAGACGCTCCTTAAGATTGCAGCGAAACATCTCGATTCAGTGATGCCGGGCTACACACATTTACAAAGAGCTCAGCCTGTGCTGCTCTCTCATCATCTCCTCGCTTATGTTGAGATGTTCCAGAGAGATAAGGATAGACTTCAAGATGCCTATAAAAGGATAAATATTCTTCCTCTCGGCGCCTCTGCACTGGCAGGAACAACCTTCCCGATAGACAGGGATTATGTAGCTGAACTCCTCAGTTTTGACGATGTTTCTAAGAACAGTATTGATACCGTTTCTGACAGGGACTTTGTTTTAGAGTTCCTCTCTGATGCCGCCGTACTCGTCATGCATCTCTCCAGGCTTGCTGAAGAACTAATATTGTGGTCAACCGAGGAATTTGGATATGTCGAACTTCCCGAAGCCTTTACAACAGGATCGAGTGCAATGCCGCAGAAAAAAAATCCTGATGTGGTTGAACTTATCAGGGGAAAGACCGGCAGGGTTTACGGGAACCTCTTTTCACTGCTCACGATAATGAAGGGATTGCCACTTTCATATAACAGAGACCTCCAGGAAGATAAGCCGCCGCTCTTCGACACAGTTGATACTGTGAAATCCTGCCTTGCTGTTCTCAATGAGATGCTGCCGGGTGTAACGTTTCATGTGGCAAGATTGCGGGAGGCCGCAAAGGAGGGGTATTCGACAGCGACGGATGTGGCAGAATACCTTGTAAGAAAAGGATTACCCTTCAGGAAGGCGCATGAGGTTACAGGAAGGATTGTCCTCTATTGCAGTGGAAAGAAGAAAAGACTTGAAGATCTGACGCTGACAGAATTAAAAAAGTTTTCCTCACTGATCTCAGAGGATATTTACACTGTCGTAAGTCCCGAGGAGTCAGTCAGAAGGAAGAAATCCATGGGCAGTACATCCCCTGAAGAGGTCAGAAGACAGATAAAAAGGTTTGAAAAGATACTAATACAAACGTAAAAAATAATGTTATATAAAGTTTGTAAAATCCCCCTTAATCCCCCTTTTTGAAAGGGGGAGATTTCCTTGTATTCCCCTCCTTGGCAAAGAGGGGCGAGGGGAGATTTCATCGAAC
>JBGPPR010000048.1:0-6754 GCA_041488675.1 Thermodesulfovibrionia bacterium | reverse complement strand
GATGCATGTCCGGAGACGTGCACCTCGGAGACCTTTTCATAAAAGACGTTTGCCCCTCGCCTGAAGAGGTGGTTTATGATCCTGCCTATGGAGCGTTCATTACCCGGTATCATCCTTGCCGAGAGGATGACTGTATCGCCCTCCCTTATTTTGATATCCTTGTGCTCATCAGTCGCGATCCTTGAAAGTACGCTCATTGGTTCACCCTGGCTCCCTGTTGTTATGATTACTACCTCCCGGTCTTCAAGTACTTTCAGGTCATCAAGGCTGAGCCAGGTATCCTCCGGGATTCTGAGATAACCAAGATCAAGGGCAATTTGTGCGTTTGCTACAATACTTTTACCTGAGATTATCACCTTTCTCCCATGCTTCACTGTAACATCGATTGCCTGTTGAATCCTGTGTATATTGGATGCAAAGGTAGCGATGATGATTCTCCCTGGTGCATTTGAAAATATGTCCTCAAATCCGCGCATCACTTCCTTCTCAGAGAAGGTGAACCCCCCTTTTTCAGCATTTGTGCTGTCGGAAAGGAGGAGAAGAGTCCCCTTCTCTCCATATCCGGTAAACTTATGAAGGTCCATCAACTGTCCGTCAACGGGTGTCGGGTCAAGTTTAAAATCGCCCGTGTGGACAACCAGCCCAACGGGAGTTTCTATTCCGAGACCAACTCCGTCCACTATACTGTGCGTGACACGGATAAACTCGATGGAAAAAACACCTAATTTTATGACGTCCCTCGGTTTTACGGGATTGAGCTCTGTCTTTTCGAGGTGATGTTCCAGGAGTTTGTTCCTGACGAGACCAAGTGTGAGGGCTGTGCCATAAACCGGAACCGCGATCTCTCTGAGCAGAAAAGGAAGGGCTCCTATGTGGTCCTCATGCCCGTGGGTCAGGACTATCCCCTTTATTTTTTCCCTGTTGTCAAAAATATAGGAAAAATCAGGGATGACAAAATCGACGCCGAGCATTTCCTCTTCGGGAAACATGAGACCTGCATCAACGATGATAATATCATTGCCGCATTCAAAGACTGTCATGTTGAGGCCGATCTCCTCAACACCACCGAGAGGAATCACAGACAGGATGTTGTCCATCAACTACTTATTATATCAAATCTCATTTTAGATATACTGCATATAGAGGCAGGTGGCATCTGTACACCCTTGGGCATTCCGAGTTTTCGATATCCTCTGGTTTTATTGTAAGTATCCCACTTGCCCTTTCGGGAAATTGGATTAAGCTAATTTAGCTTGACTTTAATAAATGGATGTAGTATAAATTTTCATTGTATTCATGAACTTTATTCATGCCAATAAAGCATCGAATTGTTTTCTTACCAATATCATTCCTCGTAGTAACAATTAAAATTTAGTGAAAGGAGGGATATTCCTATGAATGTTACCAGAAGAGATTTTATGAAGATCTCAGGGGTAACTGTGGCTGGTGCAGCTCTGAGCCAGTTAGGGTTTGACCTTGCACCTGTGCAGGCGTATGCTGCTGAGCTCCGTATCAAAGGCGCCAAAGAGACGACATCGGTTTGCTGCTACTGTTCAGTTGGGTGTGGACAGATTGTGTCTACCAGCGAAGGAAAGGTTATCAATATCGAAGGCGACCCTGACCAGCCGACAAGCGAAGGTTCTCTCTGTGCCAAAGGTGCGGCAGCCTTTGAATTGGTGAACAATCCAAGCAGGTTGACAAAGGTTATGTACCGGGCGCCAAATAGCGCAAAGTGGGAAGCAAAATCCTGGGACTGGGCTCTTGACGAGATCGCCAAGAGAGTTAAAAAGAGCCGTGACAAAAGCTTTACTGAGAAAAATGCAAAAGGCGAGGTTGTCAATCGCTGCAATGGCATTGCAGCTGTTGGAAGTGCCCATATAAACAATGAAGAGGGGTGGCTTTATCATAAGTTGCTCCGCTCATTAGGTTTGGTTTACATTGAACATGAAGCACGTCTCTGACACAGCTCCACTGTAGCGGCTCTGGCAGAGTCGTTTGGACGCGGGGCGATGACCAATAGCTGGACAGATATCGGTGTCAGCGATTGTGTGCTGATCATGGGGAGCAATACGGCTGAGAATCATCCGATAGCAATGAAGTGGGTACTGAGGGCAAAAGACAGGGGAGGAAAAATTATCCATGTCGATCCCAGATATACAAGGACATCAACCAAAGCAGACATCTATGCTCCACTCCGTTCAGGCACAGATATCGCATTCATTGGCGGAATGATCAAGCACATCCTCGATCATGATCTTATTCAAAAAGACTACGTAGTGAATTACACGAATGCTTCTTTCATTGTGAACCCGAAGTATGATTTCAAGGATGGACTTTTCTCAGGGTACAATGCTGAGAAGAGGTCGTACGATAAGTCCATGTGGGCGTTTGAGAAAGATGAAAAAGGACTTCCCAAGAAGGATCCAACGCTTCAGAATGAACGTTGTGTCTATCAGCTTTTAAAGAAATTTTATTCACGTTATGATTTAGACACTGTCTCGTCAATTACCGGGACTCCAAAAGAAGACCTGATTAAGGTTTACGAGGCCTTTGCAGCTACAGGAAAACCGGATAAGGTAGGCACGATGCTTTATGCCATGGGCTGGACGCAACATACGGTTGGCACACAAAACATCCGTGCAGCCTCTATGGTTCAATTACTCCTCGGGAACATGGGAATGGCCGGAGGTGGTGTAAACGCCCTGAGAGGAGAATCAAATGTTCAGGGAATTACCGACCATGCGTTGCTCTATCATATTATTCCTGGATACAACCCTTCACCGAATGCAGCAGATGTGAGCTTAGAGAAATACAATGAGAAGAATACTCCCAAAACCGCGGACCCGATGAGTGTGAACTGGTTCAGCAACAGGCCGAAATATATTACAAGTTACCTTAAATCCATGTATGGGGATAATGCCGGAAAGAATAATGAGTTCGGTTACCAGTGGTTTCCGAAATTGGATGTCGGTCAAAATGCCTCGTGGATGTTCATGTTCGATGAGATGGGCAAAGGAAAATTTTCCGGGCTCATCTGCATGGGCATGAACCCGGCATGCAGCAGTCCTAATTCAAATCATACAAGGGAGGCCCTTTCGAAATTGGACTGGATGGTAACGATCGATCTCTTTGAGAGTGAGACCACAAATTTCTGGAAGGGACCGGCTATGGACCCGAAGAAGGTCAAAACCGAGGTCTTCCTGCTTCCTGCCTGCAGTTATGTTGAGAGGGAAGGAAGCATTTCGGATAGCGCCAGAATGGCCCAATGGCGGAACAAGGCAATGGAGCCCGTGGGTGAGTCAAAATCTGATGGCCAGATCGTTCATGAACTCTACATGAAGGTGAAAGCTTTATACGAAAAAGAGGGTGGTGCATTTCCTGATCCCATCCTTAAACTCAAATGGGACTATGCCAAGGATGGAAAGGTCGATACTCATCTGGTGGCAAAAGATATCAATGGCTTCTTCCTTGAGGATATAGCCGAGCATCCCTTTGACAAGAAGGCATACAAGAAAGGAACATTGGTTCCATCTTTTGTATTCCTCTTGGCTGATGGCCGGACCTCCTGCGGGAACTGGATTTATTCCGGCAGTTACACCGAGGCCGGCAACATGATGGCACGGAGGGACAAAACCCCTGTAGCCACAGCCAACATCTTCCCGAAATGGGGCTTTGCCTGGCCTGTTAACAGAAGGATTCTCTATAACCGTGCCTCTGTAGATTTACAGGGGAACCCTATTGATCCAAAGAGGGCTGTTATAACGTGGGATGCAGCGAACAAGAAATGGGTCGGTGATGTACCGGACGGACCGGCACCACCCATGGGACTTGAGGGTGGGAAAGAACCTTTTATCATGAAGCCCGATGGCGTAGCGTCCATATTCGGATCTGGTCTGGGTGATGGACCTTTCCCTGAGCATTATGAACCGCTCGAGTGTCCGATCGAAAAGAACCTTCTCTCTCCGGAAAGGATTAATCCGACAACCGCTCTCTTCAAGGAGTATAAATTTACCACCTGTGATCCAAGGTTCCCCTTTGTGGGTACCACTTATAGGGTTACAGAACACTGGCAGACAGGCATCATGACCAGATATCAGTCCTGGCTGGTGGAGACGGAGCCGCAGATGTTTGTAGAACTCAGCGAAGAGCTGGCTGAACTCAGGGGAATTAAGAATGGTGAACGTGTTTCTGTTTCATCCCCGAGAGGAAAGGTAGAGGCCGTAGCAATAGTTACCAAACGCTGGAAACCTCTGAAAGTTGCAGGCCTGACCATACACGAAATCGGACTGCCCTGGTGCTTTGGCTGGCTTGTTCCAAAAGATGGAGGAGAGAGTGCCAATCTTCTTACCCCGACAATCGGCGATGCCAACACGGCAATCCCTGAGTACAAGGCCTTTCTGGTCAATGTAGAAAAACTACCTGCAAAAGGGAAAGGGAGGTGATATAAATGGCAGGAAAATCCTTTTTCATAGATACGTCAAGATGCACGGCCTGCCGTGGTTGTCAGGTTGCTGACAAGGAGTGGAATCAATTGAAAGGAACAAAGACCGTTCAGAGTGGAAATCATCAGAACCCTGAAGATCTGTCTTTTAATACATGGAAGCTGGTCAGATTCAGCGAGATCGGAGAGAACGGAAAAGTTAAGTGGTATTTTTTCACAGATCAGTGCAGGCACTGCCTTGAACCACCGTGCATGTACACGGCACAATCCCTGGGCTCCAAGGCTATCATCAGGGATGATGAAACAGGGGCAGTGATCTATGATCCAAAGGTTAAGGTGGAGGCAGCAGATTTTAAGCAGATAAGAGAATCCTGTCCGTGGGACATTCCCCGATGGGATGAGAAAACACAGATAATGGCGAAATGCAACATGTGCTTTAGCCGGATCAAAGAAGGTTTACTGCCGGCCTGTGTGAAGACTTGCCCGACAGGAACAATGAACTTCGGTGATCGCGACAAGATGCTTGAAATGGCACAGAAAAGGTTGAATGAGCTTAAGGCAATCTACCCGAAAGCCCAGCTCCTCAATGCCGAATCTGTGAGGACGGTTTTTCTGGTCATTGATGACCCGAAAAATTACTGGAAACATGCAGCAGAAAATGATGTTGGAATTACACGGATTGCGGCGGTCATAAAAAGGTTGATCCGGCCCTTGGAGAATTTCTCACACTTCGTGGGTTAACATTCAGGTAGGCGCCTATTAAAGGGCTTGCTTCGAGACCCTCGAAGCAAGCCCTTTCTTGATTTAATGACTGATTTCAGTGCCCTGTTTCTGGGACGCATCTTTCGGCCTTTTCATGAGAAGAACAAGGGGTAGAATGGAAATCATTAACAGAGCGGTGAGATAGAAGGCATCATTAAATGACATCATGGAGGCTTGCCGGAGAAGTTCCTTGTAAATAACACCGAGCCCTCCGTACTGTGATAAGGAACTTTCGAACCCCCTGTAATCCAATATCTGTGCACTCTGTTGTGAGGTTATTTGGTAAGGGGTATCAAAGGGCGTCAAATGCTCAATAAGATGAGATTGATGAAACTGTGCGCGCCTTGACAGGATTGTCGTTACAAAGGCGACACCAAAACTGCCGCCAAGGTTCCTCAGGAGGTTAAAGATGGCAGTGGCATTCCCCATAGCCTCCTTCCTTATGGTAGCGAAAGTTAAGGTTGTAAGAGGTATAAAAAGAAATCCCATTCCAATGCCTAAGACAAGTCTTGGCCAGATGACGGTGGCAAAGCCGGCCTGGAGATTGAATTGTGACATGAGGTGCGTTGCATAGGCGCAAATGACGATCCCGAATGCCAAAAGTCCCTTTGGGTTCACCCTGGTTACCAATCTTCCCGCAATGAGAAGGGAAAATATTGTAGAAATACCCCCGGGACCGAGAACCAGGCCTGCAAGGAATGAAGTGTAGCCCATTAATGTCTGAAGGTAGATGGGCAGCAGAACAATGCTGGCAAAGAGATTGAAGAAGGCAAAGAACATGACTAAATTTCCTGTACTGAAGGAGATGTTTTTGAATGTCTTTAGATTAACCACCGGATTCTCCGCAAAGAGTTCCATGATCACGAACAATATGAGCGATGTTGCCGATATGATACTCATCCAGAGAATGAAACTTGATGAAAACCAGTCTTCTCTCTGGCCTTTGTCAAGAACTATCTGGAGGCATCCTAAGCCTAAGGCAAGAAGGGCAAGTCCCCAGTAATCTATTTTCATTTTCATTCTCTTCATATAGGGCGGGTCTGTTATAAAAGATAATGTCATGAGTATGGAGATCAGACCAATGGGAACATTGATAAAGAATATCCAGTGCCATGACCAGTTATCAGTAATCCAGCCGCCGAGGAGGGGGCCAATGATAGGCCCGAACATGATGCCGACACCAAATACGGCCATTGCCATGCCATGCTGTCGTTGAGGGAAGGTTTCAAGGAGTATTGACTGAGAAATCGGCTGTAGTGCTCCGCCGCCAATACCCTGGAGGATTCTGAAAAACACAAGGCTCTGGAGACTCCATGCAGAGCCACAAAGAAAAGAACTCGCTGTGAACAGGGCTATTGAGGAAATCAAATACCTCCTTCTCCCGAAAATCCTGCTCAACCAGCCGGTGAGGGGGATGATGATTGCATTTGATACGAGATAAGATGTTATCGTCCAGGTAGATTCGTCGATGCCTGCTGAGAGACTTCCTCGAATATGGTCAAGAGAAACATTGACAACAGAGGTGTCTATGATCTCTATGAGAGTCGGAAG
>JBGPPR010000047.1:0-6823 GCA_041488675.1 Thermodesulfovibrionia bacterium | reverse complement strand
TTCAAAAATGCCCCTTTCTTTGCCCTCTTCTATGAGGAGTTTGATCTCTTCTTCCGAAATGTATCCCCTTTCACTGAAAGCCCTTTTACCAAAGGGCTTTAATAAAAGATTTGTAGTTCCCCTTAGTATTTGAACAAAAGGCATAACCAGTTTGGAGAACTTCTCTATGAAGGGGGCAATCAAAAGACCGGTAGTTTCCGGATGGCTAAGGGCTATTGATTTTGGGATGAGTTCCCCGAAGACAATGAAGAAATATGTAATGATTGCAGCTACGATACCTATCGCGATTGCCTGGCTTGAGACAGAAATGAGGGGTATCGGTACGTTCTTAAGCATAGGTTTTATTATTTCAACGGCTGCTGCACCACCAATGGCAGATGCGAGGACTCCTGCCAGCGTGATACCAACCTGGATTGTCGCAAGAAATCTATTCGGCTGTTTTCGAAATTTATCCAGAATCGCAGCACGCTTGTTGCCCTCATCGATGAGTTGTTTGACACGTGTTCTCCTCATGGTAATGACTGCTATCTCAGCTGCAGCAAAGAGACCATTTAAGAGAATAAAAATGATGATGAGAAGAATGTCATACCACATGGATGTTAAAGAAGAAATACAAAATTTATAATCAAAAATTTAAAATTCTGCTTTCTAACTTCTTCTATCGGCGAGTTATCGGTTTCCATTGAACGGATTAAGAAAGTCTGCCAATAATGGCATCTGCAACCATTGACGTTGTTGCAGCAGTCGGGTCATCAAATGCCGGCTTCATATCATAGGTCACGTATCTTCCTTCCTCTATTACGGCTGCAACAGCTTTTTCGAGTCTTTCGGCTCTCTCAATTTCCCCTATATGTTTGAGCATCATTACACCTGAAAGTATCATAGCAAGGGGATTCACTTTATTCAACCCTTTGTACTTTGGGGCGCTCCCATGAACGGGCTCAAACAATGCCGTGCCTTCTCCAAGATTTGCGCCGGGAGCCAGGCCGAGTCCCCCGATCAGGCCGGCTGATAGGTCAGATACGATATCGCCGTAGAGATTGGGAAGGACTAAGACATCATAGAGTTCAGGTTTTTGCACAAGCTGCATGCACATGTTGTCAACTATCCTGTCTTCGAACTGGATGTCGGGATATCTTTTTGCAACATTTCTTGCCGTTTCGAGAAAGAGGCCGTCGGAATATTTCATAATGTTTGCCTTGTGGACTGCCGTAACCTTTTTTCTCTCATTTTTCAGCGCATACTCAAAGGCGAAGGTGGCAATCCTCTCGGTCCCGTATACAGATATGGGCTTTATGCTGATACCCGAATCTATTCTGATCTTTTTTCCTGTCGCGTTCAGAATAAAATTGATCAGGTTTCCTGTATCTTTTGTGCCTTTCTCGAATTCGATACCGGCATAGAGATCTTCAGTATTTTCCCTGACTATAACGAGATTAATATCTTTATATCGTGTTCGTGCACCCTTAAAGGTCTTGCATGGTCTGAGGCAGCAATAAAGGTCAAGCATCTGTCTCAGGGTAACATTAACACTCCTGAACCCTGTTCCAACGGGAGTGGTGATCGGCCCTTTGAGGGCTACTTTGTTCTTCTTGATCGAATCGATGACTCTCTGGGGCAAGGGTGTTCCTTCCTTTTCGAATACATCCTGCCCTGCCTCCTGGATGTCCCACTCGACATCAACGCCTGTTGCCTCAATGACCCGTTTTGTGGCCTCAGAGATCTCAGGGCCTATGCCGTCTCCTGGTATGAGTGTAACTGTATACATTATAGAGTTGTGGTGAGTATCTTTTTCGCAACCTCAGGATAAGTTGCAATGAATCTCAACTCATCATCCGTGAGAGGCTTCTGGGTGTGAAGATTAGCATACTGTGCGAGTTCGAGTACTTTTCTTGCTTCATTGTCATCATGGAAATGGATGCCGAGCTTGTCATAGACATGCCTGAATCCTTTTATACCTCCGTACTCTCCTGTTGTTATTATCCTTCCTGTCTCCGAGAGTTCCGGCTCTCCTCTTCCCACGTCCTCAGGATCGTAGAGTTCATAATTACGTCTGTCTTTCAGGGCTCCATCTGCATGGATTCCTGATTCGTGGGCAAAGGCATTTGCTCCTACCCCCGGCTGATTTATTGGTATGGGTATACTGAATGCATATGAGGCATATCTGCCGATCTTCCATGCCTTCTTCAGGTCTACATGCTCATCGAGGGGTACCTTATTCTTCAGTCCCTGTGAAAATTTCAGTGCCAGGATTGTGGATACGAGATCGCAATTACCGCAGCGCTCTCCAAAGCCATTTACTGTTGTGTTGATATAGGAATCTACGCCGGCTTCTATTGCTCCCTGTGCTCCTGCTACAGAAACAGCTTCTGCCATCCCGAGGTCATTATGGCAGTGCATCTCGATAGGAAACTTTGCAGCGAGGGCAAGTGCCTTCGTCCTTTCATAGATCGTTATGGGGTCATCTGTGCCGAGAGTGTCACAGTATCTGAAGCGATCTGCCCCGGCTTCCTTGCCTGCAAAGATGAACTCTATCAATCTGTCAAGTTCAGTCCTTGACGCATCTTCGGCATTGACTCCCACTGTTTCTGCACCAAGTTCCTTTGCGGTCTTTACAGCTTCAGTAAGAGATTTTATAATATCCTTGAAAGTTCTTTTTCCCTGAAACTTGCCCTGTATCATGATTTCTGATGTAGAAATCGAGACATTGATATGTTTGATTTCAGGACAGTTCTTAAAGGTAAGTTTTACGTCCTCCGGTATTGCCCTGCACCAGCCTTCAAGACGGAGCCTCTTTATTGCGCCGAGTCTTACCAGATCAAGATTAGCGTTAATATAATTTAACTCGTGCTTGAGGGTTGGAAAACCTATTTCACTCTGAAAGATACCCATTTCATCGAGGTACAGGTTTAACATTGTCTTCGAGAGCTTCGGAAGAAGTATCCTGGATGTCTGAACACCATCCCTGTTTGTTACGTCAATCAGATATACTTTACCTTTCATATGACCTCACTTCTTTAAATAGTTGAATATTACCAGAGGACTTTTGTAATAAAAACACTTTAAAAATAACAGATTTGCTGAGAAGAATTCAATAGAGGAGACGGAAAAAAATCATCGTTATAGCATAGCATGAACATGAAGGTATGGAGCGGGTGTTCAGAATGCAACGAAGAAGGACTGGAAAAGATAAAAACTCTCTGTTACAATTAATGCCAGTTTAAGGAGACTTTCATGGATTTCACAGGACAGGTTGCAATGGTGACGGGTGGGGCACGTGGTATCGGCAGAGCAATTGCGGAGGGACTTGCTCAAAGGGGCGCTCATGTTGTTGTTGCTGATATAAATGCCGACGAAGCTAGCGAGACTGCATCTGTATTGGCATCCCTTGGAGTTAAGGCCATGGGGATGAGACTTGATGTATCGAATTCAGAAGAGGTGAAGAAAATATTCGAAGAGATGCGAAAAGAGTTCGGCAGGATAGACATATTGGTGAACAATGCGGGCATCACAAGAGATGGTCTCCTGCTCAGAATGAAAGAAGAAGACTGGGACTCTGTGATGGATATCAATCTTAAGAGTGTCTTTCTTTGTTCCAGAGAGGCCATAAAAGATATGTCTCAGCAGCGATATGGACGGATAGTAAGCATCTCTTCTGTAGCTGCTTTTATGGGTAATCCAGGTCAGGCAAATTATGGCGCCTCAAAAGCAGGAATTGTCGGACTTACAAAGACATTGGCAAGGGAATATGCAAGCAGGGGTATAACAGTGAATGCCGTTGCGCCCGGTTTCATACAAACTGCAATGACAGATGTTCTACCGGAGAAGGTAAAGGAGGAAGTGAAGAAACAGGTTCCATTGGGAAGGTTCGGCACAGTCAAGGATGTTGCAGATGCTGTTGTTTTTCTTGCGTCGCCTGATTCGGGCTATATAACCGGTCACGTGATCCATGTGAATGGTGGTATGTACATGTAAATAAATCACATTCACAAAATCCAAAAATCAAATTTTGACATTTGGAATTTTGAATTTGAAATTTAAAAGATGGAGGTGCGTATATGGTAGAAGAGAAGGTCAAAGAAATAATTTCGAAGCAACTCGGAGTTAGTTCTGCAGAGATTCAAACCGAGACGTCTTTTGTTGAGGACCTCGGTGCTGATTCATTAGATACAGTAGAGCTCGTTATGGCATTTGAAGAGGCATTCGGCATCGAGATACCTGATGAGGATGCAGAAAAGATCGTAAAGGTAAAGGATGCGATTGACTATATCAAAAAGAAAAAGCCTTCTGCGTAATGGATAGAAGAAGAGTTGTTGTAACGGGCCTGGGTCTTATTACACCGCTTGGAATCGGTGTCGAGACCTCATGGCAAAATCTCCTCAACGGCAAATCCGGTATCAGGAGAATAACCGGTTTTGATGCTACCGCTTTTCCGACACAGATAGCCGGTGAGGTTGATAACTTTATCCCTGAGGACTATATTGAGCCCAAAGAAGTAAAGAAGATGGATCGTTTCATCCATTTTGCCGTAGCTGTAGCAACGATTGCTCTGAATGACTCGGGTCTCAAAATAACCGATAATAATGCAGACCGGGTAGGTGTGCTTGTCGGTTCAGGTATGGGAGGTCTGCACGCGATCGAGAATTACCACACTGTTTTGCTTGAAAAGGGACCGAAGAGGATAACACCTTTCTTTATACCGATGTTAACCATTAATCTCGCTTCAGGTCAGATATCCATAAAGTTCGGCGCAAAAGGACCAAACTCTGCAGTATCTACTGCGTGTGCTACAGGAAGTCATTCTATCGGAGATGCCTTTAGGATTATTCAGAGAGGTGAGGCAGATGCAATGATTGCGGGAGGGACAGAGGCAGTCATATCACCGTTGGGTGTAGGCGGCTTCAATGCGATGAAAGCGCTGTCTACGAGAAATGATGAGCCGGAAAGGGCGAGCAGGCCATTTGATGTCGATAGGGACGGATTTGTGGTGGGAGAAGGCGCAGGTATCGTGATACTGGAGAGTCTTCATAGCGCTCTGGACAGAGGGGCAAGGATATATGGAGAAATAACGGGGTATGGGATGACTGCTGATGCCTATCATATCACTTCTCCTTCTCCGGGTGGGGAAGGTGCTGCCCGGTGTATGACGATAGCACTGAAAGATGGTGGAATTGATCCCTCTGAAGTAGATTATATAAATGCCCACGGTACTTCAACTAAATCCGGGGATGAACTCGAAAGTCAGGCGATAAAAACTGTATTTGGAGAGCATGCCTACAGGGTTGCGATAAGTTCAACAAAATCCATGATGGGCCATTTGCTCGGGGCGGCAGGGGGGGTCGAGGCTGTTATCAGTATTCTCAGTATTGTGAATGAAACAGCGCTTCCAACAATAAATCTCGATAATCCGGATCCTGAATGTGACCTTGACTATGTCCCCCATAAAGCGAGGCCGATGAAGATCAATTATGTCTTATCCAACTCTTTTGGATTTGGTGGAACGAATGCTTGTCTCCTGTTTAAGAAATTCGAAACATAAAACGGAATTACCATTTGATGATATCCTTAATATCTCCGGCGTGTTTTTTCTATTGCTCACAGAATAGTGACCGGTGGAAAATACTACTGAAATAGAAAGCCGTCTCGGCTACATGTTCGAAAATAACGAGCTTTTCACAGAAGCCCTGACACACAGGTCTTTTTATTACGAGAACCCTAATACATCAACTGCGCATAATGAGAGGCTCGAATTCTTAGGTGATTCTGTCCTCGGGTTTGTTATCGTTGAATATCTCTTTTTGTCGGATAAGAATTTGACAGAATCGGTGATGGCCAAGATTAAATCCTATCTCGTAAAAGAAGCTGTCCTTTCTGAAATCGCAGACTCTATTTCTCTCGGAAAATATCTCAGACTCGGTAAGGGCGAGGAAGCCACCGGCGGCCGGACGAAAAAATCACTTCTCTCAGACACGATTGAGGCTGTTCTGGGGGCTATTTATCTGGAGGGTGGTTACCAAAAAGCGCGAGAGGTTGTTCTAAGGTTGTTTAGAGAAAAGATAGACAGCATTATGCACTCAGCAGTGTTTGCAGATTATAAGACGGAACTTCAGGAGAAAACTCAACTCTTGTTCAACACCCTTCCTGAATATAGAGTAATAAAGCAGGAGGGTGAAGAACACAAGAAAGTTTTCACGATTGAGGTTTACATAGACGGCAAGAGGTTTGGGAGGGGCACAGGAAAGAGTAAAAAAGAAGCGCAGACCTTTGCTGCCAAGGAGGCCCTTTCAGAACTTTCGTAAGTGAAGGATAAAGAAATGTGCATCGAGGGAGGAATGTAGTATGGATATGGAAGGATTCCAATCCTGGCTCGAATCCTACGGGCGTGCCTGGGAAAGTCATGACCCCCGGATATTTGCCGACCTTTTTACAGATAGCGCTTCTTACCATGCGAATCCTTTTAGCGAACCCCTGTCCGGCCGTTCAGCGCTCCGCGATTATTGGTCAAACATGATACGCTCGCAGGAACAGACACGTTTCAACTATGAGGTTCTCGCCATTACTCAAGATAGTGGTATTGCCCACTGGTGGACATCTTTTGTTCATATTTCTTCAAAAACAAAGGTCAAGCTGGATGGCATATTCGTCGTTTCTTTGAATGGTGAGAACCGGTGCAGAGTTTTCAAACAGTGGTGGCATTGGTTGGAGTATTCTTAAAAGAACAAAATGTATCGTTATTAAGCCTGTCTTATTGGGATCTGTGTAGGAAAAAATCCTACGAAAAAATCAGATATTTACTGACACCTTTATTTTTCTTACACAGATA
>JBGPPR010000046.1:0-6862 GCA_041488675.1 Thermodesulfovibrionia bacterium | reverse complement strand
TGTTCCACCTCTTATTGAAAGGTGAAGATTTTCAGTCTTTACTTCAGCGCCAAAGGCTGGCAGCATTCGTTCTGTGTGATCTCTTGACTGAAACGGCTCCATAACCTCTGTTACGCCAGCAGCATAAAGACCAGCGAGGAGTATCGCTGACTTGACCTGGGCACTTGCGACAGGCATGGCATATTCAATGGCCTGAAGCCTCCTACCCCTGATGGCAAGGGGCGGATATCTATCATCACCTCTTGCCATGATCTCCGCGCCCATCTGTTTCAGGGGGTTGATAACCCTTAACATCGGCCTTTGGCGTAAGGATTCATCCCCTGTCAGGACGGAAAAGAAAGGATTTCCTGAAAGCACCCCGGAGAGAAGCCTCATTGTTGTCCCGGAATTTCCACAATCAATAATCCTGTCCGGTTCCCTGAGACCATTGATGCCTCTACCCTTGACGATTATCTCATCGCCTGTGTCTCTTATCTCCACGCCCAATGTCCTGAATGCGTTGATTGTACTGATAGGGTCTTCAGCTCTGAGGAGGTTCTTTATTGCGCTCTTCCCTTTTGCAAGGGAGGAAAACATAACAGCCCTGTGCGATATGGACTTGTCAGGAGGGGGAGAAAGTTCACCTTTAAAACTTCTTGCCGTACTGAGTTCAATTCTGTCCAATACCTTCCCTCAGTGTCCGGGCCTTTTCGAATTCCCTTTCAAGGGATTCAAAATCGGAAGCCCTGAGATACTGGCTTAACCTTTCAAGGTTGTTTTTGAAAACCTCAACAGATCTGAGAAGGTTATCCTTATTGAGGATACAAATATCACGCCAGAGTTCTGGAGAGCTTGATGCGATTCTTGTGGTATCAAGAAAGCCCTGTCCGGCAAACTTCAGATATGAACCGTCGACATCAGATACAGCATTCACCATTGCATATGCTGCGAGATGAGGCAGATGGCTCACCATTGCATATATCCTGTCATGTTCATCCGGATTGACCAGTTCGACGGTGCAGCCAAACGTTTTCCATATATGGATAATCTTTTCGAGGGCGTTTCCAGATGTCTTTTCCGTTGGAGTAATGATACACTTCGCGCCCGTGAAAATTTCGGTTGCCGCTGTATCGACCCCTGAACGGTTACTCCCCGCGATGGGATGGCCGCCGACAAAAGAAGCGCCTTCGGGCATCAGTACTTCCATGTCATGAACGAGCCTGCCTTTTACGCTTCCGACATCCGTAAGCAATACCCCATTTTTTAGGACAGGACGGATTTTTTTTGCAATGTCCATAAAAGTTCCAACAGGAGTGGCAAATAAGACAAAATCAGAGTCAGCACATGCCTTTATCGGGTCAAGTTCAAAGGAGTCAATTATTCCTTTCCCCTTTGCCTTCTCAAGGTTTTCAAGCCTACGGCCATGTCCGATCAGATGACTGCAGAATGCATACTTTTTCATGGCAAGGGCGAAAGATGCCCCGATCAATCCGACACCAAGAATTGTTACCCTTTCAAAAAAAATATGACCTTTGTTGATCATATCTCCCTTCCGACAGCAGCGGCTATCGGTTTCAATTCCTCCATTAATTTCTTAAAGGCGGTTGGCTTCATGGATTGCTCCCCGTCTGAAAGTGCTTCTTCAGGGTTTGTATGCACCTCGATGAGAAGCCCGTCAGCTCCTGCCGCAACAGCGGCTTTGGACATCGGAGCGACGAGATCCCACTTTCCAACCCCGTGGCTTGGATCAACCATAACAGGAAGATGGGTAAGTTGCTTAAGGAGCGGGACAGCACTGATATCAAGGGTATTTCTTGTTGCCGTTTCGAAGGTCCTGATACCTCTTTCACAGAGGATTACCTCTTGATTGCCCCTTGACATTATGTACTCCGCAGCCATAAGCCATTCCTTTATTGTTGCTGACAAACCCCTTTTTAGAAGGATTGGCTTGTCACACATGCCTACTTCCAAAAGCAGCCTGAAGTTCTGCATGTTACGCGCCCCGATTTGCACCACATCTGAATACTTTGTAATGATTTCTATGTCCCTCGGATCCATCAGCTCCGTCACAATGGGAAGTCCTGTCTTCTCTCTTGCCTCTAAGAGATATTTAAGCCCTTCTTCCCCGAGTCCCTGGAACGAGTACGGAGAAGATCGTGGCTTAAAAGCACCTCCTCTGAGGAAGGAAGCGCCGGCATTCTTGACCTTCTCTGCTATACTGACAATCATGGTCTTGCTTTCTACTGCACAGGGACCTGCTATTACCTGTATTCTTTTACCTCCAATAACATTCCCTCTAATATCAATAGTGGTATCCTCTGCTTTAAAATCCCTACTGGCGAGTTTATAGGGCTTAAGGATTCTCATCACATCTTCAACACCAGGCATTACCCTTATTGCATCTTCTTCCTCTTCTGCTATCTTTGAGGTGTCACCAATGACCCCGATTACGGTTCTTTCAGTTCCTTTTGAGATGTTTGCCTTGAGATCCCGGCCTTCA
The DNA here is from genome assembly GCA_041488675.1 of Thermodesulfovibrionia bacterium. GTDB lineage: Bacteria > Nitrospirota > Thermodesulfovibrionia > Thermodesulfovibrionales > SM23-35 > DASPRG01. Next base: position 4,383 of record JBGPPR010000046.1, on the reverse strand, counting down.
AGCTTCTTTACGATTCGTCTTAAATCATCTTCTGTTGCAGTCGGTTTCAAAACAATAATGTCCACTTATTCCTCCGCGATTCCTTGATGAGAGCTCTGTGAGACGTAATGATTTTCGTTTTCAACCAAATACAGATGACTCATAACGCTTCACGCATCACGATTGTGAGTGCTTCAATAAATCTCTCATTCTCTTCCGGCAAACCTATGGTGACCCTTATCTCTTGAGATCCAACAGGTCTGACAATTACCCCGTGTCTTAGCATTTTATTGTACAATAAAAGTGCATCCTTCCCCCAAAGTACATATATGAAGTTTGCTTCAGTAGGAATATATCTTACCTTAAGAGAATTGAGTTTTCTGTAAAGGTATTTTTTCCCCTCCTCATTTATTTCTTGAGAATACCTGACGTGAGTATCATCTTGAAGAGCATATATAGCAGCCTTTTGTGCCAGAGAATTTGTGTTAAAAGGGGGCCTTAGTTTATTCATCTCAAGGAGGATATCGGTTCTTGCAATTCCATAACCTATCCTGAGACCTGCAAGACCATAGATTTTAGAGAAGGTCCTGAGTATCAGTATATCTTTTCCACTCCTGAAATGCTTCATGCTATCTGCATAGTCAGGATCTGCCACATATTCATAGTATGCCTCATCAACAACAATGAGAATTCCTTCAGGGACGCTGTCTAAAAAATGATCGAATTCACCTGTTTTATTGATGGTACCCGTGGGATTATTTGGATTTGCAATAAAAATCATCTTTGTTTTTTGCGTAACAGCATCTGCCATTGCTTTGAGGTTGTGGGCGTGCTCCTTTAGTGGTATCTGCAGCGGCCTGCCACCCAGCGCCTGGACCGTCATGGGATAAACAAGAAAAGAAGGATGGGCCATAACAGCCTCATCACCCGGCTGGAGAAAAGTTCTCACAGCAATATCTATCAGTTCGTTAGAGCCATTGCCGAGTATCAGCTCATCTTCTCTTACCGATAGCCTTTCTGCTAAGGCCTTTTTCAGATGATATCCACTCCCATCAGGATATCTGTTCATGCTATTTGAAGTGTTTAGATTTCCTAAACAATCGATAAGAGCCCTCATGGCCTTTGGCGAGGGGCCAATGGGGTTCTCATTAGATGCAAGTTTTACAGAGTCTTTGATGCCGATTTCCCTTTCAAGCTCTTCTATTGGTTTCCCAGGTATATAGGGTTTAAGAGCTAAGACATAATCTGGAGGCTTAATCATCAAGTTCCACCGTGAGGATAGGAACCAAGAATCTTCACATAAAGGCAATTATCCTTTATGCTATCAATCGCCTTCCTTAGTCTCTTGTCATCAACGTGTCCTTCCATATCAACAAAAAAAATATATTCCCACGCCTTTCTCTTGGAAGGTCTTGACTCTATCTTTGTCAGGTTAATCTTTGTCTTCTTAAAAGGTGAAAGGATGTCGTACAGTGCTCCTGGTCTATCTTTAATCGAGAACATTATGGATGTCTTATCCTTTCCTGTCTTCTGAGGATATTCTTTTGAGATAACGAGAAATCTTGTAAAGTTATATTTACTGTCTCCAATGTTCTTTTTAACGAAATGCAAATCATAGATCTTTGCAGCGAGCTCGCTCGCTATTGCTGCTACCTCATCATCCTGGGATGCAATCTCTGCAGCTCTTGCTGTACTTGTAGATTCGAGTATCGGGATCCGGGGAAGGTTTGACTCAAGCCACCGCCTGCATTGCGCCGAAGCCTGAGGATTAGAATAAACCTTCTTGATTTTTGTCTTATCACCACTTTTTGAGAGGAGATTATGGGAAATCTCCAACATTACCTCAGCAGAGACCTTGAGATCATAGTCCATGAAAAGATCAAGAGTAGAACTGACAACACCCTCGTTTGAGTTTTCGATCGGCACAACACCAAATTCTGCTTTGTTAGAGTCGACAGCATCGAAAACACCCTTTATACTCTCCACCGGCAGAAAAGAAGCTGATGAGCCGAAATGCCGTAGAGCTGCGAGATGTGTATAGGTCGCAAGAGGACCAAAATATGCTACCTTCAAGGGTTCCTCGAGGGAAAGTGATGCAGAGAGGATTTCCCTGTAGATGACTTTCAGTGTATCGTTTGGGAAAGGCCCTTTATTCAAGGTTGTGAGGCGTTCGAGGATTTCTCTTTCCCGCTCCGGGGAATAGAATTTTGTCTTCTCGTTGCGCTTTATATGGGCAATCTCAATAACCGTCACGGACCTCTTATTAAGAAGCCTAAGGATTTCATTATCGATCTCGTCGATCTCTTTCCTCAGTTTTTCGAGTTCTCCCATCTCTGTACGCTCCTTGATATCAAGAACTTCTGTTTTTTCTGACTATTATACCAACAAAAGTGGACCTTTGTTACAGGTACGTAAGAATTAAGCAGGAATTCAGCAAGAAAAAGCTGGTTTGATCTCAGGCAATTATCAGGACTTTGCGCCGTGAATGTTTCTTCCTGCAATTCTGTCAATGCCCTATTCGCAGCATCGAGGGGATACTCCTGTTGAGATTCTATCAGAGAAAGCGGAAAGCAAGATTCAGAAATGTTCCTATATTGAAGGGAGGAGAGCTATTTTGTCTTTCGTAAAAGTATTCTGATGAGGTTCTATAGCTAAGGAGTTGCGAAGGTGAATTAAAGAAAAACTAAACCTATTTTGTAAAAAACATCGTCATATCTTTCGATCCATCTTACCATTGCTGTCTTAGAAGGGGTCGGAAAAGTGCTCTTGATTATTATCTTCTGCCCTTCTGTGAGGAGTTTTGGTGTGTAAAGACAAAGTCCAGAGTTACTGACATTAAGAGTAAAGCCGATAAACGTTTCATGTGTACTGTTAGAATTTAAAACATATTCAACAACTGCATAGGAAAAATCTTGACGTCGATGTTTCCTTTTTTCCTTTATCTTGCTTCCGTCATCTTTAGCGTCCAATGTTGATCCCATGTTCCATCCTTCTTTTGGCTAAGACGCCTATATCCAACAAAGCCATATTATACACAGATTTCATCGGTTTCATAAAAGTTTATTTTTCAACTATTTCCTATAATAATTATAGCATATACATCTAAAAGTCATATATCCTGAGATTAATTAACATTTTCTATGCCAGATTGTAGTATTTACATCTTGCTGATTTTTCGGTGAAAAATTAATTTTGCTGAAGTAAATGGAGTGAATCTGACAGGTTTTGTCATGATGAAGTATGTAAACTGGATGGAAAATTTTGACGTAGTGTGATCTGTGTTTTCATGATACTCTTCTTACTCCTTTCGTCGGTACAATCTCCGTTAGGTTTCGTCATATGCAGGTCTCAGGGTGATATAATGGTACATGGTTGAGTTGTTGGATGGAGAAAAGCTCACTGCAATTCGTGAAGGAGGATGAATTATGACTAAGTGGACCATTGATCCAGACCACTCCGCAGCATGGTTTTCTGTTCGTCATCTGATGATTGCGAATGTAAGGGGTCATTTCGGCAGGATTGCCGGTGCGATTCTTTTTGATCCCTCTGATGTAACCCATTCGTCAGTAGAAGTAACCATTGATGCCGCCAGTATCTGCACTGGTATTAAGAAGCGCGACGATCATCTCAGGAGTCCCGAATTCTTTGACGTAGAAAAATATCCTGAAATTACTTTTAAGAGTAAAACAGTAGAAATTGCAGGCAGCAATCGCTGTAAGGTTCATGGTGATCTCGCAATTCACGGGGTAATCCATCCTGTCACGGTGGAGGTTGAATATTTTGGACCGGTAAGAAGCCCCTTTGGTGCTACAAGCATGGGTTTTACAGCAAAGACCATGGTTAATCGTGAGGACTATGGTTTGACATGGAATGTACCTATGGAAGGCGGGGGCGTTATGGTCGGAAAAGATGCCAAAATTGTCCTGGAAGTTGAAACTGATCTCATAACTGAATAATTTCAGTCGGTTAGAAAAGTTATACTTTTGCATATAGAATTTTGATCAGAGGGGCATATAGGCTTGTGGGTTTAGATTGAGTCCCGCAATATTTCCTGCTCGAAGGTGGTGATATCCTGCTGCTGCAATCATTGCAGCATTGTCAGTGCAAAAAGATGGAGTAGGGATAAAGACCTCTGCTCCCCTTTCATCTCCCATCTCTTTCATTCTCTTTCGTAACTCTCTGTTTGCTGCCACTCCTCCTGTAGTGACCACCCGTTTTATGCCCTCATTTTTTATTGCCAATTCTGTTTTCCTCACGAGGACATCGATTACAGATGCCTGAAAAGATGCGGCAATATCATTTAGTAATGCGTGATGCGTGATCTGTGATGCGTTCTTCCCCGTTACGCCTAACTCATTATGCTTTACGAAATTTGACACTGCTGTTTTCAGTCCGCTGAAACTG
>JBGPPR010000045.1:0-7013 GCA_041488675.1 Thermodesulfovibrionia bacterium | reverse complement strand
TTAAAGAGGTCAGGCTACAACTGAAGAACTACCAACTCTTCAAAAAGCTTACCGATGAATGGGTTGAGCTGTCTCTCGTTGTCGCTCGCTTGCGTAAACAAAATAGCGTATAATCTCTATGAGAACTTTGCACTGGCAAGTGAAGGACATGAAGGCATATTACTTTAAGCCGCCGAACATAAGCTGGGGAATACTCTTCCCTCTTGTATTCATCCTGGCGTTTTATCTTAGAAGCCCGTTAGACTTTGTTCATCTGATACCGGGACTCCTGTCCCTCAGCCTCTTGTTCAGTACAACTTCGATGGAGGCAATAGTCATTACCTTTGAAAGGATGACCGGAGCACTGGAAAGGCTGATGCTGTATCCTGTGTCCGTAACGACTATTGTAGTGGGAAAAATATCGGGAGGAGCATGTTTCGGCCTGACTGTCACCATAGTTTTTCTCTTAGGCCTTGTTATTTTTTCCCCATTCCATCTTCACAACCCCCTGTTGTTTTTGTTATCTGTTATTATCTCATCGTTTACCTTCTCAGCTCTCGGGGCGTTTGTGTCGGTTTCGGTGAAGCAGGTTTTTGAGGCTCAGACACTCGCAAATCTCTTCCGCTTTCCCATGATCTTTCTGAGCGGTGTCTTTATTCCCGTAGACAGCCTGCCGTCTATGATAAAACCGATAGCGTATCTGATGCCGCTTACTTACAGTATCGACAGTATAAAAGTGTCTTTCGGCTATGAACCTCAAATAATGCATCCTCTATTAAGTCTGCTTGTTTTAACAGTTTTTGCTTTTGTATTCCTTGGATTGTCAGTAAATATATTGAAAGGCAGGATGTCGTGAAACGATGGTGATCCTTGGAGCGATTCTTCTTGCGACATTTATTGTGAGTCTGATTTCATTGATAGGGATATTTTTTATCGGAATGAAACAAGATACTTTGACAAAGGCAATCAAATACCTTGTCAGTTTTGCTGTTGGAGGGCTTCTCGGCGGTGCATTCTTCCACCTGCTTCCCGAATCCATGGAGTCAGGAAACCCTTCCCTGTTTGTTTATGTCCTTTCGGGAATCTTAATCTTCTTCCTGATAGAAAAATTCCTGCACTGGAGGCACTGCCACAAGGGGCACTGTGATGCACACACATTCACTTATCTAAACCTTATCGGAGACGGTATTCACAATTTATTGACGGCATGATTATCGCCGCTTCCTTTGTTACAGACATGCGGCTTGGCGTTGTCACCACATTGGCTGTTGCCGCCCATGAAATACCCCAGGAAATCGGTGATTCCGGAATCCTTGTATATGGTGGTTTCAGCAAATCCAAAGCCCTGTTATTTAATTTTCTTTCCGGGCTTACTGCCATGGCAGGAGCAGTGATCGCCTATTTTTCATTCAATCAAATCGTATGGCTTAAGGAATTCCTGATACCGTTTACTGCCGGTGGGTTTCTCTATATAGCTCTTGTTGACCTGATTCCGGAGCTACATAAAGACGGGGGGAAGGACAATATCGCTTTGCAGTTTCTAATCATGGTCGGAGGCCTTTTATTAATGTGGCTGCTTAAGATTTATTTTGCAGAGTGAATATAATGAAAATATTTGTAATTATCTTAATGGCTTTGCTCTTTTCTCCGGCTTCGGGATATAGCACTATGGCTGATGAAACAAAATATAGTCATATCCTGCAAAACGATATTATGAGCATCGGAGGGACGTATCGTTTGCGCGGTGAAATAGATGACGAGTTCAACGTAAAGAAATATGGCACCGGCACTCAGGATGACTTTCTCCTTTCCAGGCTGAGACTCGAAATCGATCTCAAGGTTGCAAAGAACTTGAGAATGCATGCACAGATACAGGATGCAGAGGTTTTAGGATCGCGTCTTTCTGACAAAGACTTTTCAGGGAGCAACAACCCTTTCCATGATCCCTTCGATATCAATCAGTTGTATATCGAATATTGGCCGGTTGAAAAGTTTGGTATTAAGGCAGGCAGACAATCGATCTCCTTTGGCGATCGGAGGATTTTCGGTCCGGGCGACTGGGGCAACACTGGCCGTTATGCGTGGGATGCCGTCCGTGTCCTGTACAAAAGCAACAGCATTGACAGCAACTTTATTACCGGTCGTTACATAATCCACGACCCGAATATCTGGCCAAATGAACAGATTAATGGTGTAACCGCATTTGCGACATACAATACCATCAAAAATCTTCCCTTTCAGCTCGATCTGTTTTATGTCCTGAAATACGATGACCGGGGAATCACCAAAGGGGAAAAGTCCACTGGCAATCTCTATTCGCACTATACCGGTTTCAGGATCGATGGAAAAAGCGGGCAATGGAACTATGACACAACAATAGTCAAAGAGTTCGGAAAATGGGCTACAGATACTATAGATGGCTATGGGGTGGTATTTACGCTGGGATATACTTTCGATACAAAATGGAAACCCCATCTCATCCTGCAATATGTGATCGGTTCGGGAGATAAAGACCCGAACGACGGCAAACACGGTACATTCGATGGTGTATTCGGCGGGGCAGACACGGTCCTCTATGGATGGATGAACCTCTTCTTCTGGCAGAATCTCAGAGAGCACCGACTGGACTTGGTCCTTACTCCCGGCAAAACAATCACTCTGCGCGGAGAGTATCATTATTTCATGCTCGATAAGGCCAAAGATGCCTGGTATTTCCCGGGCAATGCACAGCGCAGGGATAAAACAGGTTCTTCGGGACGGGAGCTCGGTCATGAAGTGGACTTGATCGTGAAAAAGAAGATCTCTGAATACCTGGAAATATTGGGTGGTTACTCCTTTTTTATACCGGGTGGGTTTGTGAAAAATACGGGTCCAAGCCCTACAGCACACTGGTGCTTTTTACAAACAACGGTTTTCTTCTAAGAAAGATGAAACTAATAAATATACAGGAGGTTTTGAGATGAAGCGACTAATTGTTTTTATGCTGGCAGTTGCCTTTTGCCTGGGAGCTTTCACTCTGCATGCTGAAAATCAGAAGGAACCAGAGAAAAAGCCTGCTGCATCAGGTGTCTGTCCGCCTTTCTATCTCAAAGACGAAGCTGGAAATACTATCGACCCTGTGCACAATGTCAATGCTGACAAGCCTTATTCTCCAAAGCAGACATGCGGTGCGAAAGGCTGCCACGATTATAACAAGATTACCGAAGGCTTCCATTTTACACAGGGCAAAGGGGAAAAGGTCCCTAAACTGTTTGCACAGCGGTATAACTGGGTCAGTTCACCGGGAAACTATGGCGGAACATGGTGCTCTCCTGCGCCTTTGTATCGGCAGCTTGCCTCTAAGAAAAACGACAACGCCAGGATGATCGACATGACCTCTTTTGATTTCGTAACCGCCACCTGCGGCAACTGTCATCCCGGCGGGGGTCCGCTGGAGTATGACCGTGAAGGGAACAGATATGATGAATCTATGAAAAAGCAGGGCATGAAATCTGCTGAAGAAAATGGCCTGAACGGTGACTATTTCAAGGCACGCTGGTCAGAGACAGGGATTATTGAAGCAGACTGCCTGCTTTGTCACATGCCTGAATTCAACTTTAAGGAGCGCAATAAACAAATAGAAAATCTCAATTTCAAATGGGCAGCTACAGCAGGAAGCGGCTTGGCTACAGTCGAAGGAAGTATCAAGGAAGGAAAGCCTGTGAAGGCAACCTATGATAAGAGTAAGTTTGATGAAAACGGCAAGGTTTCTCTCCACATTGTAGTCGAACCTCGCAATTCTACCTGTCTTCACTGTCACAGCAAACCGGGATGGAAAAAAAGAGGAGCTTCATTCAGCCCAAGGACAGATGTCCACATTCGGGCCGGCCTCAGATGTGTAGACTGTCATCCAGCAGGAAGTAGGGCTCAGGATAAAAGAATACAGGGGAAAGAAGTTCATCAAATTGGAAAAGGTGATGATCCCAGCGGCCATGTAAGGGATGATCTTGACAATACAATGCTCGATTGTAATTACTGCCACACAAATGGACATTTAGGTGCTCCGATTGCAAAACATAACGGCCTTCCACCACACCACCTTGAAAAGATTGCCTGCCAGACCTGTCATATCCCATGGAGATATGTGAAATCCGCACAGGTGCAGGTAAGCGATGTTTTCAATCCAGCTCCCAAAATTTCGCCTCCTCCGAAACGCATCTGGACCTTCTATGATGGCAACCTGAATTACTGGAATCATTATGGTGAGCTCAATATGTTCACGAAAGAAGACCAGCCAACAACCCCTTTCCAGCCTGTTTTGATCAGGTATAAAGGGAAAATCTATCCTGCAAATAGAGTGCATAGCGCATGGCCGGGGTTGGTGGAAGAAGGCAAATCAGGACTCAATCAGCCTCTCATGAAGGACATCTTCATGATGTGGCAAATGCATAATGAAGACTCTTCAAAATATCCTGAACTCTCCAGGATTATTGATGACAGTGGAGACGGGGTCCCAGAAGTTAACAAACCGGAGGAGATAGATGCAGTGATCAACTCTGTCAGGCAATATCTAACAGATACAAAGTATGATCTGACAGGGAAGAAGGTTGTCTGGGTTTTAAACGACAGGCTCTACTACTCTGGAAATAAGTGGGAGAAACTCTCGAAATATGACTATGAGGCATCACCCTATGCATCGGTTTATAAATACAGTCACGATGTAGCTCCAGCCAAGGCAGCACTCGGCTCCAAAGGATGTTCAGACTGTCATAGCAAGAACTCCCATTTCTTTTTTGCACAGGTTGTTGAGTATCCTTTTGGAGAGGATGGAAAACCGTTAACCATAAAACAAGCGGATTTATTGGGTTACAAGGAAGTGCCACGCGGTCGCAATCCGTGGACTTACTGGACAGCAGTCTTCTTTAAATATCTTACTATTGTTGTCTTATTTGGATTGGTTGTTCATATGATACTTGATGCATGGAAATATTACCGGAAAAAAAGCTGAAAAGGAGGAGTGATGGATAACAATAATGAAGTAAAACGAACGAAAAGATTCAATATATTTTTCAGGACTCAACACATACTGATGTTTGTAAGCGTAACCGCTCTGGTCTTAACGGCAATACCTCTCTGGTGCCTCCGGTATCCGCACTCAAGCGATTTAACAGGTATCATAGATTTCTTCGGAGGATTAGAATCTGTTCGGGTATGGCATCATATGGCCGGCTGGATGCTTACTTTTGCCTTTGCTTATCATCTCCTTTATGTTTTTATTCATCCCGAAGGAAGGAGAGATTTTCTTTTCATGATGCCGAGGCGTAAGGATTTTCAGGATCTGTATCATAATATTCTCTATTTCTTTGGGAAGAGAAATGAATTGCCTCAGTTCGGGAGATTCAGCTATTTTGAGAAGTTCGATTACTGGGCAGCATTCTGGGGGTGTGTCATCATGATCGGTACAGGTTTAATCATGCTGTATCCTCGGAAAGTTACTGCCTTACTGTCTGCAGGATGGGGAAGTACAGTCTTTGATGTAGCGTTAGAAGCCCACTTTCACGAAGCTATTCTGGCAGCACTTGCTCTCTTCATCTGGCACATGTTTAATGTCCACTTCAAGCCCGAGAAATTCCCGGGCAGCCTCGTCTGGCTGCATGGCAAAATAACAGAAGAGGAGCATCAGAAGGAACACCCACTCGAAAATGAAGAGATAGATAAATATAAGACATTTAAGGAGCAGTAAAAGTGATCCCATATCCTGATATAAGCCCCGAATTTGTTAGAGTAGGCCCGTTTGCTGGAGGAGGTTTTTTAAATTGAAAATAGAATTTGTACCCATAGGATTTGTAAAAACAGAAGAGAGAAACATACCGCGGCATTGGACTGTTTCAGATGCTGAAGGGGAAATAATTATCGATGAGAAATATACTGAAGGACTCAAAGATATAAGGCAAGGCCAACAGATAATTGTGATATTTCATTTTCATAAAAGCCCGGTTTTTAATTCCGGTTATCTTGTACAGAAACCTCCTCATAAGGACAGGGCAATGGGAGTCTTCAGCACATGCTCTCCTGTCAGGCCGAATCCGGTGGGTTTTTCTATTCTAAGAGTAACAGGAATAAAAGCAGATATAATTTCTGTCAAAGGGATCGACATAATAGACGGTACACCTGTGCTTGACATTAAGCCTGTTGTTAAAAAAGACGAGAAAGATTGATAATATTATGAATGGGGAAGAGCGCCAGGAGAAAATGAAAGGTAAAGTAACAGCGGTCCATGGCCACGTAGTCGAAATAGAATTTAAAGAGGGGACTCCTGCTTTGAATGAAACAATAGTCATAAAAAGACATGATGGAAGTGATCTTCTGCTTGAAGTTCATAAGCATCAAAACCACAGTTCGGTAATTACCATTGCACTTGGATCTCCTGATGGTTTACAAAAAGGATTGACGGCTACAGCAACAGGAAAACCGTTCTTGTTTCCGGTTGGAAAAGAATGTCTCGGAAGGGCATTTAACATTTTCGGCGAACCGATTGATGGCAAACCGCCAATTAAAGAATACGTACTTAAACCCATACACAGAAAACCGCCATCCCTTCAGGAGCTGGTAATTTCCTCGGGCATCATGGAAACAGGAATTAAGATTATCGACCTCTTGGCGCCTTTCCCGAGAGGCGGAAAAGTAGGGTTATTCGGGGGAGCAGGGGTTGGTAAAACAGTTATTTTAATGGAATTTATTTATAAGGTGGCAAATATCTATTCAGGGATATCGGTATTCTGTGGCATTGGAGAAAGGATGAGGGAGGGGCATGAGCTTCTGAAGGAGATGGAGAGGCAGGGAATTATTGACAACTCCATTTTGGTGTTCGGCCAGATGCATGAATCTCCGGGCATAAGGTTCAGGGTTCCACTGTCAGGTGTTGCGGTTGCTGAATATTTGAGAGATGAAATGGGGAAAGATGTCCTTTTTATCATGGATAATATATATAGATTCGCTCAGGCCGGAAGTGAGGTATCCGTACTCCTTGGCAGGTTTCCATCGAGGGTCGGGTA